>JBIIGP010000134.1:0-5573 GCA_044236415.1 Acidimicrobiales bacterium
GCGACCGTCGTGTCGGAACCGTGTTCCCGGTGGGAATCTCATCGTTCACGTTTGTTGACGAGTCTCGTCCAACACCAGCGAACGCAACGCAACCCGGTTCTCCGACTCGAACGCTGTCGGTGCGAGTGTGGTACCCGGCTGTGGCACCCAGTGCTGATGAAGTGCGCGACGACGATTTCTCATCGGTGCCTGATCCTTCACCATCGTTCGATGCACCTCCGGCGACTGGTGCGGGTCCATTCCCCCTCATCGTCTTTGGTCATGGACTCGGAGGTGTTCCCGCCGTGTACGGAGATCTCCTCGAATCATGGGCTGCAGCGGGTTTCGTGGTGGCTGCTCCGGCATTTCCGCTGAGCAATGAGAACTCGCCGGGTGGGCCCGATGCTGGAGACGTGTCGAATCAGCCCGGAGACGTCTCTGCGGTGATCACCGAGGCGCTTGCGCTGTCAGCTAGTGCCGAAGGTCGAGTGCTTGCGGGGATGATCGACGGCGAGCACATTGGCGTCGCCGGTCATTCCAACGGTGGAATCACAACAGCAGGATTGATTGGGCAGTCATGTTGTTTCGATGACCGGATTGATGCTGCGATCATCATCGCTGGAACATCGCAACTCTTTCCGGGTGGAACATTTGATTGGTCCCGGACGCCGCCATTGCTCGTGATGCATGGCGAAGACGACACACTTATTCCGCTTGATGAAGGCAAACGTCTTTTCAACAATGCCCGCAGCCCGAAGGGTTTGTTCACGCTTCTGGGAATTGATCACGGGTCGTTTCTTGTCCGTGATTCCAAAGCATTCCCCATCACCGTGAAGGCTTCGCTTGATTTTTGGAACGGTTATCTGAAACTTGATGCCTCAGCGGTAGCTGCTCTTCCCAATGACCATGAGCCTGGAGTGGCGACGATGACGTTCGTGAGCGAGGACGATGATGACGTCACCGTTGAATTGTCGGAATCGAAGATGCTGTCACGTTCAGTATCGGTGGAACCCTCGACAAATCTGCGAAATGGTCAGCTAGTCCGAGTGACATGGTCGGGGTTCATCCCCGGGCGTGTTGTCAATGTGGTGCAGTGCTCCGATGGCGGTCGAGGAAGCTCGGCCTCATGCAACCTGGTGACGGGAAAAATCCTTCAGCCGAATCCGACTGGATCAGGATCGCTCGACCTTGAGATCGTGGTCGGACGGGTTGGAGATGGGCGATGTGACGCAACTGCAGCAGACTGCGTCATCGTGGTCAATGACGCATCGCTGCAAGACGACGACGCCAATATTCGAATCCCACTGACGTTTGCTCCTTGAGTCAAACTCAGACGCGCGGCCAGGAACGGCGCGGTCCACGGACCTTTGCACTTCGAGCCCACGAACGACGCCAAACTCCAGCATCGGGACCATCAAGGGTCGGAGTCTTTTCCGACGCAGCGTTCTTGCGGGCCTGCCACCAATCGGTTGCAGATTCATCTCCGAGTGCCGCAACGGCTTCTTGGATACGAACGGCGAATGATTTCGAATCCTCACCTTCGGCTGCCTGCATCGGCGATCCGAAAACGACGGTGGTGTGTGCTGGGCGCGGGATGTTCTTTCCCTTCGGAAGCACCTTGTTTGTTCCTTGAATGAAGACGGGAACGACAGGTGCACCGCTATGTGACGACAGAAATGCTGCGCCAGAAGTGAACGGACGGGCCCAACCATCGGGGGAGCGAGCGCCCTCGGGGAAGATGAGCATGCTCCAGTTGTCACGCAACAACTCAAGAGACTGATCGATGGCTTTGCGCGACACCTTCGTGCGCTCCACCGGGATTGCGCCAATAACCAACGCCGAAAGTGGTGATGTCACGCGATTGGTGAACCAGTAGTCGGCAGCAGCGCCGATGAAGAGGCGGTTGCGCCAAGGTTCAGGAATCGCCGTCATCATCAACGGCGTGTCGGCGTGGCTGTGATGGTTAGCGGCGAAGATCACTGGACCATCAACATCAGCAAGGCGGTCGGTGCCTTGGATGGATGGTGTCGCAAGAAGATCGACGACTGGCTTCATGACACCGTTAAGAAGCAGCACGCGCGCGACGCGAGCCGGATACGAGCGGGCCCATTCGGTGTCGTAGTTCGCACCGACGTTGTTCTCCTTCTTGAGGAGATCAACGCCAGCCGGCACTGATGGTGATTTCAGAATGGCTTTCGCCATACGAGTAACTCGCGAACTCTTTTGGGCCGCCGTGGACACAGAACGGTTCACTGGCAGTCGCTTGATGAGGCGTGTCGCCTGTTTGCGAGTGATGGGCATCGGACGCATGACAGACCTCAGGAAACGTCGGCCATGAGGATGGGCGGATTGTGGAGATGGGTGATTGTCGCGTCGCGACCAACCACATCGCTCGCCATTTCGAGGGCGTCTTGCAGAGTCGATGCGGGCTTGAAGCCGAGTCGACGGACTGCACGCACATCGCCACCAACAATGATGACCTGGCCGACATGCTCAAGAGCATGTGAGCACCAGTACCACATGTAGAACGGGTGAACGCCGTGATACGCGTAGCTCGTGCGGTACAGATGTCGATACCATTCGTCTTCAGCGAACGACTTTTCAAACTGTTCCGACATGACGACTGGGTCATGCGTTTGCGTCAGCACCTGATCGAAGAAGTCGATGTACGAGGGATGATGCACCGGGTGGAATTCCCACGGAGTCGGGTGGCTCATGATGACCACGCCACCTTCACGCACCGGCGGGCGCCCGCGATACAGATTGAAGAAGTAGCCGAGTCCGAGGCATGCAACGAGAATCGGATTGAGGATTGAGTTCACGTTGTAGGGGCTGATGTAGGGAAGGCCCATCGTGAGAATGTCGGTCTGTCCTTCAACCGGAACGAGGTGCTGCGCATACACATTCTCTGTCGTGAGTTTGTGAACAGCTTCAACCTCGCCAGCCTGCACTGATGTCATCGCGTGCGGGGCTTGCCAGGAGTTGAAGATCGATCGACGCGAACGTTGCGGCATGCGGTCGAGCGCAGACTTCATTCCCGCCATCGTGATGCGGTCCTTGAGCGACCATTCCCATTCGCGCTTTTGCAGCACGCTCATCGGGCCTTCGGTGCCGAACACGTTGTTGTTCATCGTGGTTTCGATCTGGAAGACCTTCACCCCTGAATCACGAAGCACCTTGCCCATGCGCCAATTGGCGGAATGGAGTTCAGACTTGTGCTGGTCCATGAACGACTTTGAATGACGCATCGTCTGCGGATTGTGGTGGTGACGAAGTGAACGATACGAAGCGAGGCCGGTTGCGGTTGACTTCCAACCGCCGTCCATCGAGACGAGGTTGATGTTGACGTAGATGATGAGATCGCTCTCGGCCGCGCGCTTGTTGATCTCGACCTCTTCGCCCTTCTCGGTCTCGCCGATGAAGAGAAGGTTGTCGGGATCTTCAGCGTCGTGATTGACGAGAAGGCCGTGGGGAGCAAAGGCGTCGTACACGCGGTCGCCAACGGCATGACGAAGTTCGTCTTCGGTCATGCGGCGATGCAAGGCAAGTGCGGCAATGAGCATGACGTCGTCGACGCCAGCGGCCGCAGCAAGTTCTAGGACGGCTTCGATGACGCGCTGACGGATGTCGGGGCGCTTCATTGGGGGAAGCGGCAACGAAATGTCGTCGAATGCGATCGTGAGCTTCATGCCCGGCTTGAGAAGCGCGCGCAACGGCTCGCTATCGCCGATCGGGTTATCGAGTGCATCACGAATGGCGCCATCGGGGTTCTTGAGTGCCTCGATGGGCTCTGCCGGATAGATCACGCGGCTGCGCCCGGCGGGGAGCTTCTCGAGCCGGAAACCCTCTCCATGGTGAAAGAGAATTGGTGGCGTCGATCGATCGACGTCGAGGACGAATCCTGGTCTAGGCACGATTCCGTTCCTTTTCATTGCGAAGGTCAAAGGCGATACGAACTGCCCCGCGCCCGCCCGCGTTAGCGGCGTGCGTGATGGCTTCTTCAAAGCGGTCAAGCGAGTAGGTGGCGCTCACCAGTCGACCGAGGTCAGCGGCGGCGACAAGTTCAAAGGCAAGATCGAACGTACGTCGACGTTCGCCGTTGGGAAGCGTTTCGGTTCCATAGGCATACGCACCGCTCATCGCGATCTCGCGTTGCCATAATCCGGTGAGATCAATGTGAACGTGACCGGGCATGCCCACCATCGTGATGCGACCCTTCGGGCGCACAACGGTGAGCGCTTCGGCGATGCTGCTTTCGCTGCCGACACAATCAATGACGTGATCGGCGCCACCGGTAAGACGAACGATGTCACCGTCACCGATTGCAAGTGAGCCGGTGATGCGTCGAATTGGTCGAGAGATGTGATCGGAAGCGATGACGTGATCGGCACCGAACTCATGAGCGAGTTCTTGCTGATGAGGATGTTTCGCTACCGCAATGATCGTGCACTTGCGGCCGAATCGGCGAAGTGCGGCGATGGTGAGGAGCCCAAGAGCGCCGGAACCAAGAACAACGACGGTGTCGCCCTCGGAAACATCGGCAGCGAGTGCGCCGTGAACTGCGCATGCAGTGGGTTCAACCATGACGGCTGCTTCGTCTGACCAGTCGGCGGGGACTGCATGTAACTGACTGACGTGAGCGATCATGCTCGTGGACCAACCGCCGCCGGTGTCGCAGCAAAAGCCGCTTTGGAGGCCGGGGCTGATGTTGCCGAATGTGATGCGTTCGCAGTTGCCAAGGTCGCCTCGTGCGCATGCTGCACACACTGGGTCGATGCCACGGGTGACACAACCAAGCACGGGTTCAACAACAACGCGACCGGCCGGCACACCATCAAAGTCGTACGTGAGATCGGCAACGATCTCGTGGCCGGGAATGAAGGGAAACGAAACGATTGGTTCGAAATAGCGGGAACTGTTTCCGTCGATCGTTGCAAGGTCGGAACCGCAGATACCGGTAAGGCGCGGAAGGATCTCAACCCAACCAGGACCGGGAAGCGCCGGTGTGTCGACGTTGCGCAAACGAAGTGGCCCGACTTTGGCGCCGCCGCCAGAACTCAGACGACCAGCAATGTTCGCGGCAGCAAAGCGCGGAATATTGCGCTCGAAGCGGAGGGCTCTCATGCCGTGCCTCCTGGAACAAGTGGATTGGCAAGGCCACCGTGTGCGGTGCGACGCGGGCCGATTGGAATGAGTCGACGCGGCGAACCGGGGGCCTTCGAGAAGTTCTCAACCAACCACCCACGCTTGCGAGCAAGGGTGGCAAGACGAGTCTCGGGGTTGACGGCCACAGGGAAGCCCACGGCTTCAAGCATTGGAAGGTCAGAAGTGCTGTCGGCGTAGGCGACGGTTTCACTCAAACTCAAACCATGCGAAGCCGCGTAGTCGCGCAGTACCTGCGCGCGGGTCTCGCCCGTGGGAGGAACGTTGCGGAGTTCGCCGTCGTAGCGGCCATTCGTGACGCTCATCTCGGCGGCGATGATGTCGTCGAAGAGGGGAGTAAGTGGCTTCACGACGAAGTCGAGTGCACCGGTAATGAGCACGGTGCGATGACCAGCAGCTTTGTGTTCGCGCACTCGACGAATCGCTTCGGG
>JBIIGP010000136.1:0-5544 GCA_044236415.1 Acidimicrobiales bacterium
GATAGAGCGCGTCGCAGTCGCCCACGATCACGATCGTCCCCCTTGCGGCCCCGAGCGGAAGTTGCCCGTCTTCGCTGCGGATCACTGCAGGCGCAGCACCACCAAAGAGCGACTCGTCAATCAAGTACTGAAACTCAGCAAAAGAGCGTGCGCCCGATTCACTCGGAAGAATTGAGAACGCCCGAGTTGAAATCGCAAGCCCAAGTTGATTCCAGAAACCAAGAGCGAACAGCAACGTCATCGCCACAACAACGGTTCGCCGTATCCATCGGCGCCAGGTCGTTGCCTGTCGAGCAATGATCCAAACGCCCGGCGCAGCAAGCACAACAAAGACCGGGACCAGATCAGCCAAATAACGATGCGCGAGGTAGCCGAAGGTAAAGGTGCTCGTTGTCGCCACAATCGCGGCCAAAGCAATCGCCGACCACTGACGGGTTTTGTCGCGAACGATCGTCCACCACGCACCGACCAGACCAAACAGGAAAAGCAACGGCGCACTCGTAAGAAATGAACCCGAGTGATCAATGGTGTCGAAGCGAGCGTTTCCGATAACTGTGGCTTTCGAGGGCCAGGTCACAAACGGAAACAGACGATCCCACTGAAACGCGAAGGGCGAGAAATACCGAGCAACATTCGTAGGAACGAACTTGAGGCCGAACAGGCTTCCGTTGTTGGCCGCGAGTGCCGCCTGACGATCGGTATTGAATTTCGAAAAGACTTGGACCGGAAACGGAACGTCTGAAACAGAACGAAACCGCAACCAGTTCACGAGGGCAAATCCGAGAAACGGAATCACTGCCCCCGCTAACACGAGCAACGAACGTCGCCACTCCCGCTTCCACGCAAGCGCCAAACCAAAGAGACCGAGCGCCATCGCCGGAGCAGCTCCCGTTGACGGTCGGCAAGAAAGAGCAAATGTCGCTAGCGCGACTGCCTCGATGAGATGTCGACGCGTCGGCGCTCGCCACCAGCGAATAACGAGGTCGAGGCCAGCAAGACCTGCTGCTGCTCCCCACAGTTCTGCCTCGTGATACACGAGTGCCCGCGAGGAGAAGAACAGCAACGGCGTCCCCAACGTGGCGACCACAGCAAAAGCACCGAACCACCAGGCAGCGCCTTCGGGTGCACTCGCTACCAATGACTTTGCTCGTTTGAGCAATCGCGCTGCAGCGAGGCCGAGCACGCTCAGCGCCAGCAATTCGCTCAGCAGCGAAAGACGGCGATCAAAGACGTCAGAAACCCCGGACAACGGCAACCGCATGAGCGCCGGTCCAATACCGAAATAGATCTGGGTCTTGCCATTGATTTCGAAGCCCTCGATGCCGGCAACATTCGCGGGAACATCAAGGTGGCCATGCACGATCGAACGAGCCTGAGCATCGTAAAAGTCGGTCGTGTACGGGCCTTTGTCGAAGAGATTCCAAGGCTGAAGACAGGTTGCGATCAGCCAGAAGACAACAACGGCAACAAGCGTGCCGAGACGCGCCCATTTGCGTTCATTGCTCGTGAGCCTCCCGGCGTCGCCGCTCTCAACCGAGTTCTCGACATCTGCAACTGGTGCCCCCACCTGAGAAACGCTAGTCCCGTGTTGATGAATGCTCGGCTGCATGACCTCAAACGACGAAAACCTCGCACTACAAGCAACATGTGCTTATTGAGTGACGGACTACTCCTTGATTCGGGAAAGAAGTGATTCGCAAAGTGGGGCCGAACCGGGAGTTGAAGTCCATCCCGGCGCAGGCTCCGGAAACTGAATCCCGACGTAATAGGCCAAGAGAAGGACGTCGTTGCCATAACGAATTGAGACCGTCGACGTCTGAGCCTGATCAGCGACTACGTCAAACGTAACCAGGCCCTCAGGAATCTGGACCGGTTGTGATTCTTCGTATCGCCCATTCACGGCGTCGTAGACGAGCACCACACCGTCCGGGGTTCGTTGCGCCGTCAATGTCCATTGCCAGCCTCGAAGAATCGGCTGGCGTTCGTCCGTGATCGCTCCCGTCACAATGAATCGTCGGCCACCACCAGGCTTTCGCTCGACAACCTGCCAGCCAAACCCGTCGTAGTGATAGAGGCCGCCACAATCATCGAGGATCGCAAGGGTGTTCGTTGATTGCCCTTCAGTCGGGAGCGACTCACCCGTCAGGCGCTGAAGTTGCGGCGGCGGGCCATCAAACAACCAGTTGTCCAATCCATTCTGAAAAGAAACGAGAGCATGCGTATTCGCTTCGATTGGCATTGCATAAATTGAAAATGCACGAGTCTCGACGGCAAAGGAAATCTGAGCCCATGTTCCGAACATGCTCAGGATCACCATTGACGCCAGAACTAATCGACGCTTTGGTTTCGTCCATTTCGATAGCCAGCGAGAGATCAACCAAACAGCAGGGCAAGCAAGGACAACAACCGCTGGGATGAGATCAACCAGATACCGCTGTGCAATCGAAGCGAATGTGAACGTTGACACCGTCGCAGCCACTGATGCAATTGCGATGATCGTCCATGCGCGAGCCCTATCTCGAAATGCCGTCCACCACACACCCACGAAGCCGAGGAGGGAGAGCACCGGTGCACCCAACAAGAGTGAACTCGACTGATAGATGCTTTCGAACTCTGTGTTTCCCATAGGACTTGCGGAGGATCCAAAGTTCACGAATGGAAAGAGACGCTGGAACCCAATCGCCGTTGGCGAGAAGTAGCGAAGCAGCGTCGTCGGCAAAAACTCCAGTCCGAGAAGACTCCCGCCATGCGACTGCAAAAACTCTTTTCGAGCGTCATTGGCCTGTGTCCAGATTTGGTCCGGATAGGGCTGTGAAAAGAACGAACGAAATCTCAGCCAGTTAAAGACCACGAACCCAAGGAGCGCGAAAAACGCCGCACCGACCGCCAGCGCAGCTCTGACCCACTCCCGACGCCATGTCAGGACAAGTCCGAAGAGGCCAAAAGCGATCGCGGGCGACATCCCTGAAGTAGGTCGACAGGACATTGCAAAAGCTGCAAGCGCGACCGCTTCGGCAAAGTGTCGCCGCGTCGGTTCACGCCACCATCTCAAGACGAGATCAAGTCCGGCGAGCCCCGCCGCACATCCCCAGATGGAAGCCTCATGAAACACCATCGAGCGTGATGCGAGAAACATCACCGGAGTACAAACGATTGCCCCCGCGGCCATTACAGCGAACCACCATGGTTTCCCCGGTGGCGCCAGATCCACGAAGGCTCGCGACCGTTTCAGTAGTCGAGCGGCAGCAAGTCCTAGCACCCCACAAGCAATCGACATGCTGAGCACTCCCAGCCTTCGATCAAAGAACTCCGTCCAACCGGCGAACGGAACGCGCATTAGCGCAGGGCCTACGCCGAAATAGATCTGGATCTTGCCGTCCACATCAAAGCCATCTATTTGGGCCACTTCGAGTGGAACATCCATGTGCCCGTGCAACATCGAACGAGCTTGAGCCTCATAAAAATCTGATGAGTACGGGCCCTTGTCGAACATGCGCCAAGGCTGACCCCAAGTTGCGAGCATCACGAAAAACAGAACGCCAACAAGCGCACCGATGCGCGCCCACTTACGTTCTGCCTTCGAAAGACGCCCGCCATCTATGTCATCGGACAGCTCACGGGCATTTTCAATGGGCGCCACCACTTGGGAGACGTTACTGCTGAGACAAACGGCGCAGGACCTCGGCAGCATTCCCAAACGGAGCCACCGATTGGCGAAGAGGAACCAGATCACGCCGGTAGGAGCGATGAGTTTCTTCAACGGCTGCGGCCATCTCGGCCCGTGACTGAAGAAGCGCCGATTCAAGCGCAGCGATATGCGCTTCAAGCGCAAGCACTTTCTTCACACCGGCGAGGTTCAAACCTTCGTCGGTGAGCTCTTGAATGCGACGCAAGTGATCGATATCGGCCTGGCTGTAGCGCCGTGAGCCGCCAGTGGTGCGCGCTGGTTCAAGCAAACCTTTGCGTTCGTAAATACGCAGTGTTTGTGGATGAACGCCTGCGAGTTCGGCCGCTACCGAGATGATGTAGACCGCTCGCAGTTGTGCATTGGAATCAGACATCGGACTCATGTTCAGACCCCCAAGTAGTCGCGAGGAGCAGCGGGAAACGCTGCCGCCATAGCTTCGAGTGCGTCGCGCTGTTCGTTCGTGATCTTCGTAGGAACATCGACCTGCACGGTGACGAGAAGGTCTCCTGTTGTTTTCTTCGTTGCCACGCCGCGGCCCTTCACGCGGAAGACCTTTCCGGTTGGAGTACCCGCGGGAATCTTGAGCGTGACGGGATTGCCATCAAGTGTTGGAACAGTGAGCTTTGTGCCCAGTGTTGCTTCAGCAAATGTCACCGGAACATTGATGGTCAGGTTCTTTCCATCACGTCCAAAAATGTCGTCGCGATCGACATGCACGATCACATAGAGGTCGCCGATTTCCCCGCCGTTTCGACCGGCACCACCGCGCCCCTTCAACTTGATGCGTTGACCCTCGTCGACGCCGGCAGGAATGCGAACCTTGACTTCGCGCGCACGCTTTTCGACACCGGTAGCGCGACAGGTTCCGCATGGGGACGTGATGACAGAACCGGCGCCACCGCATACGGGACACGGGGATGAGAACGAGAACATGCCCTGGTTGTCGTCGGAGACGCCGCTTCCACGACAGTGCTGACACATCGTTGGCGCGGTGCCTGGCTTTGCACCGGAACCGCTACATGTTCCACAGGGCAAGTCGCTCGTGAGGTGAAGCGCAGTTTCCATACCGTTGAACGCTTCACGGAATGACATCCGAAGTGTTGCCTCGAGGTCGGCACCGCGTTGTGGTGCGCGACCACGACTTTGGTTCTGGCGACCTCGTCGGCCACCGCCGCCGAACATGCCACCAAGCAAATCGCCAAGATCGGCGCCTTCATAGTTAAAGCCACCGGCACCGGGGTTGAACCCGCCACCGCTGCGACCACCACCGAAGCCCATGCCACCCATCGGGCCTTGACGACGAACCTCGTCGTACTCGGCGCGCTTGGTCTCATCGCCAACAACGTCGTAGGCCGCGGAGATTTCCTTGAACTTGTCCTCTGCTGCAGCGTTACCGGGGTTGGCATCGGGATGAAATTCTCGAGCCAACTTCCGGTACGCGCGCGTGATGTCCTTCGGTGCTGCCGTTTCCGACACACCGAGGACTTCGTAGTAGTTCTTGTCGAACCACTCGCGCTGTGGAGCCACTTCCTAACCCTTGACTTTCACCATCGCTGGGCGCAACACCCGGCTTTTCCATTGGTACCCAGTGCGGAGCGTCTCGATCACGATCGGTTCACCACCGTCACCTTCTTCGTGCATCACTGCATCGTGAAGATTCGGATCAAACGGCTCGTTGGCTGGTGTCAATCGCACCAAGCCTTCATTTCCGAGCAGATCGGCGAGCATCTTCGCAATCGGTTCGACATCGGTTGATCCGTGTCCGATCGCGGCTTCGCACGCATCGAGAACCACAAGCAGTTTCTCGGCCAGATTCTCGTTGGCCCGTTCGCGCAGTTCTTCTTGTTCGCGAGCTA
>JBIIGP010000135.1:0-5544 GCA_044236415.1 Acidimicrobiales bacterium
GGTGCAAACACTTGTTGTCCACGTCGTCGTCGGGTGAATCTTTTCAACAAACTGAACCACTGCATTCGTTCTATCGATGCCTCGGTCAGCAAGGCCCCCCGGCACCACTATGACATCGAGTGCGTCAATCTCATCGAACGAGTGTGTTGCTTCAATAGTCAACCTTCCGGTGTGATCAACCACCGGACCCTTTTCTGCCGCGACAAAAAACACATCGAGGCCGGGAACGTCGACCAGCGTCTGGAATGGACCAACAATGTCCAACGCCGTGAATTGTGGGTAGAGGACGAGGCCGACTGTTGTCATACCCACCAATATAAAGGTTGCGCATTGCGCAACTTCGTGGGCGTTGAGGGACTCGAACCCCCGACCCTCTCCTTGTAAGGGAGATGCTCTAGCCAACTGAGCCAAACGCCCGAAGGCGGCCAGCGTAGCCGTGGTCAGTCGAGGTGTTTTTCCGCATCCCGCGGATCGGCCGTGTGCGTGGCGTTCACCCTTGCCAGCGCCACCATTGCTTCCGCCGTTTCGAACTGGAGCTCGGGCAATGCGTCGGGAGCGAACCACTTCACTTCAACAATCTCCGGCGAGGTCGGGCGCACTTCGCTGATTTCTGACAGCGCTACTGGCCGGGCCCTATAGATGACATCAACGCGCTGAGGGCCAGCATCGACAACCACTGCGGGCGGGCCGACAAGCTCAACCGCGATTCCAACTTCTTCGAAGACTTCACGACGCGCACCAACCTCCGGCGCTTCACCGCGCTTCAATAAGCCGCCAGGAATACCCCACTTCTTTCGATACGCCTGACGCACGAGGAGAATCGCTCCGTCGGGTCGTTCGATGACACAGATCGCACCAACGGTGTACGAAGGCGACACGGTCCGAACAGTGATGCGTCGCACCGATCGCGGCAACAACCGAAACACGCGCAATGCAGCGCGATGCAGTCGGGCTCCAGGCGATCGATCCATGGCCGAAGCCTACGGGCGCTTAATGCTCCGACGCGCATCGACGAGTTGCGTCAAGAGTTCCGGAGTGGCGGCGGCCACTGGGGTACGGCGATCGGCGTGTTCAAGCACAACAAGATCGCGATCTTCGGCGTCAACAATGACCGCACCGGCTTCCTGACACACCAGTAGTCCGCCGAGGTAGTCCCATGAGCCATGGGCATTCCACGAACAATCGATGTAGCCGTCGACAACGCCGCACGCGACTGCACACAAATCGAGCGCGCACGCCCCTAGCGAACGGAACTGATACCAACCGAGCCAGTGGTCGGGATAACCAGAAAGCGCGACGAGTGATTCACGCATCTTCGTTGCACCCGAAGTCGTCATCACTTTGCCATTGCGGGTCGCTCCCCCGCCGCGCACTGCTTCGAACCGATCGCCTGTCGCCAAGTTGATAACAAGCGATGCGCGCGCTCCGTCGGCGTCGACCGCACACAGGCTGGTTGCATACCAAGGAATGCCGCGACTGGCGTTCGTTGAACCATCGAGTGGATCGAGCACGACAGTGATCTCGGCGTCGGGACGATGACGGCCGGACTCTTCTGACAGCACGCCGACTCCGGCTCGTTCGAGCACTGCGAGGGCGGCAGCGTCGGCGGCGAGGTCGCTGTGGTACTGCCCGTCACGAGTTCCGGCCAGACCCCAGTCATCGAGATTCCCAAGCGCAGCACCAATAGCGCTTGCCGTTTCATCGAGGACCTCAAGCAGGATTCTGTCGTCCATGGGGTCGACGGTAGCCTGACCCCCGTGGCGATCATCGACGTTCCCGGCTTCATTGCTGATCTCAAGGACCACGCGGTCGATCATGCCTTCCATGTGCATGACGAGCGACACTTCATTGAGACCTATTCCATGCGCCAAGCCTGGGAAATCGATCTTCACCCCGAAGACGCCTGCGGCGGTCCGCTCGACCTTCATCTTTCGCTCGAGGTCGACCCCAGAATCATGATCGGGTTCGAGGACAAGATGCTCTCGATCCCCGAGGGCGACGACCCGATTGAAGGGTTCTCCTTCCCACTTGTGTTTACGTGGACACTCCCGCCACTTCGATACCCACCCGACCTTCTGGTGCTTGCCACCGAACTTGCCGGCATGGGTGGAATCGAACTTCCACTTGAGGTGTCGGCGATCGATTCATTCGCGTCGGTCACCGACGCACCGGAACGCAGCCTGACGATCGTTTCGCGCATTGAGGTTGGACTCGATCGCATCTATCTCGGTCAAGAGCAAATGTGCGATGTGCTCGACACGTGCCACAACGTGAGCATCTGGCTTCTCGACCGAGCAGCAATCTGGCTCGGCGAAAACTAGTCACTTTGTACACAATGCAGTTCGTCCCTTCCGCTGCGATTCCAGAAGCTGCGCAACGTTTCGCCGAAATCCAAATTCACGAGTGGGGTCACCTCTATCCCGACGCGTCGGTCGAACGTTCGAGGTTTGATCTCCTTAACAACCGATACGACGAATCTGACCTCACAACACTTCGCCTGGCATGGTTCGCCTGCAACGATGAGGGCGAACCCCTCGGTGTCGCCATGCTCGTTGGCGACGGTGAAGTTGAACCACACGATGAGCGTGATCTTGAGGGTCCGTGGTTTGCCGGGCTCGTAGTCGACCCAGCGTTTCGGCGCCAAGGCGTTGGTGCTGCCCTACTGGACTTCGTTACCGAACAGGCACGATTACTCGGCTTTCAGCGGCTGCGGCTTGTCACCGAGCACAAGACCGAGTTTTACGAATATCGGGGCTGGACCGTTGAACGAGCAGTCACACTGAATTCAGTACCCAACACAGTGATGTTCATTACTCTCAAATCATGAACATCACCCCTGTTGCCGGTCATCTCGGCGCAATTGTCGGAGGCATCGACCTAGCTTCAGCCACGCCCAACAACATCGATGCAATCAAGGAGGCCATTGAGGAATACCTCGTCCTCTTCTTTCCCGGCCAGGGCGCAATGACCGACGAGCAGCAAGTCGCCTTCACTCTCAATTTCGGCGACCCCTACTTCCATCCGATCGCCCGGGCCTTTGGTGCAACGGAATTCAAAGCGGCTCGCATCATCGATGACATCGACCATCCGCCGTATCAGGACAAGTGGCATACCGACGTCACCTGGGATCCAGAGCCGCCCACTTTCGGAACCCTTCGAATGATCGAACTTCCCGACCGAGGGGGCGACACCGTCTTTGCATCGATGTACGCGGCCTACGAAGCGTTAAGCGAGGCAATGAAGTCCGCTCTCGAAGGCTTAACTGCGTGGCACAACCTCGGCGACGAGACAGCATTCCGTTCCAAAGCTGGCGACGCAATCATCGATGCCACTCTCGAACTTGTTCCCGGAGCGAATCATCCCGTAATCGGGGTTCACCCCGTGACGGGGAAAAAGTTCATCAATGTGAATTCTGAGTTCACCTCTTACATTAATGAGATGACGAAAGCCGAAAGCCAGGCGATCCTCAACTTCCTTGTTACCCACAGCGCGAATCCCAACTTTGAAGTGAGGTGGAAGTGGACCGTTGGCGATCTTGTTCTTTGGGATGAACGCCCCACACATCACTTTGCAGTTGCCGACTACTACCCGAAGCGGCGTGAGGTCATCCGCGTCAACGTTCGCTAGATGAGCTCCACGCAAGGCGAGTCAACAACTCGAATCACCGAATGGCATGAGCCTGTCATGGGTACTGTCGTGGAAGTACAACTCGTACTTGCTGGAACAGATGCTGACGCCGAGGGTCAGTTGTACATCTCTGCTGCAGTCGAAGAAATGGTTCGACTGCAGAGCGTCCTCTCGTCAGTGGATCCAACAAGTGAGTTTTCTCGGTGGGCGCGTAACGACATCACCGAGCTCAGCACTGAACTGACTCAAGTCCTTTCCGAATCTGCGCAGTGGCAACGCTCGTCTAGCGGCCGATTCAACCCGGCAGTGGCCGAACTCACCGAGTTCTGGAACAACGCTCAGAGCGCCGAGACCATGCCCGATGCTGCATCAGCCCAACACGTCGCCGATGCGATTGCGTCACCCCGCTGGCAGACGAGCCGCAATGACGCCGTCGAACAACTTGGCGATTGCTCCGTGTGCACCCTCAACGCCTTCGCAAAGGGGTGGATCGTGGATCGAGCCGTGGAGCATCTGCTCAAGCATCACAGTGTCCGTACGGTCACCGTG
This sequence comes from Acidimicrobiales bacterium, assembly GCA_044236415.1. Classification (GTDB taxonomy): domain Bacteria; phylum Actinomycetota; class Acidimicrobiia; order Acidimicrobiales; family Acidimicrobilacustridaceae; genus Acidimicrobilacustris. The sequence continues at coordinate 4,177 of JBIIGP010000135.1, forward strand.
AATGCCGGTGGTGATCTCCGCCGGTCAGGCGTAGACCCTCTCACTGTCGGAATTGAGAACCCGTTTCGTCCTTTCGACAATGAACCGCCGATCGCTGCGCTCTCAATTTCAAACGCAGCCGTTGCCACAAGTGGATCAGCCCGAAAGGGGTTCCGCATCGTGGACAAGAACTTCGGTCATGTCATTGACCCTCGCAGTGGATGGCCCGTCGAAGCGACCGTTTCACTTTCCGTCGTGGCTGACACCGCGGCAACCGCAGATGCCCTTGCGACGATCCTCGGCGTTCAGCAGCCGACTGAAGCGATTGACGAAGCAAACGAAAAGGGCATCCCGATATTCATCGTCGATTGTGATGGCCGACAGCACCGATCTGATCCTTGGAAACAGATCGAGGTCGACCTCAGCTAAGCGTGATCCAAATCAGGATCAGCATCACGACGACGCCCACACCAGAAACGATGAGGGCAGCGATGCGTCGCTTGCGCAGGAACAACTGCATCACCAATCCACTGATCGAGATCACCACCAGCAGAAGTCCAGCAATATCGATCAGCCACTTCCATGACGACCCTGCATTACGACCCTTGTGGAGGTCGTTCATCACACCCCAGAACATCCCTTGTTGTTCGGTAACTAATTCGTACTGGCCGCTGGTCGTCGAGAACGTGAGATCGGCCGCATATCCGGGCTGCCGATAGCGGATCGATGCGGAGGTGCCCGTCGAATCGAATCCTTCAACTTGTCCCCTCACACCAAGGTCGTTTCGCGCGAATTCTGAAACCGTGAGGTAGTCGACCGCACCGTTGGCCTTTGGTGACATCGGAAGCACACCAGTTTCCGTCGTCGAAGTCGAGGAATCACCGATTGACCAAGTCGGATGGTTCAAGGTGATTCCCGTGATGCCAAAAAACAACACCAACAGCAACGCCGCCATCGAGGTGTAGACGTGAATGAGTCGCGACCACTTGTTCGTCGCCCGCTTGGCGTCGGTCATGTCGGCCATGATCAGGGGATGTAGGTCATCAAGACCTTGGAGATTTCGCCCTTGTCAGCAGGGCTCGCCGATGATGGAACTGCGGCAATTGTCAACGGCTGAGAAATGACTTCGTAGGGGCCCTTCTCACGGGCGCATTCGATGAAGAAGAGATAGTCGCCCTGCGGCATCTTCTGACCCGACGCATCTTTTCCGTCCCATGCCACCGAATACGAGCCAGCGTTACGCGTCGCGCTCGACATTGACTTGTCGGTTCCGCCGCTCGACGACATCCATGATCGCATGTCACTCAAGTAGCGCTCGTTCTCACCGGACGAATACCAAAGCGAAATTGTGTCGACGAATTCACCCGCTGCCGTTTCTACCCACACCGC
>JBIIGP010000232.1:0-3471 GCA_044236415.1 Acidimicrobiales bacterium
GCCGCCTTCAACGGGACGAACGTGCGTAGCTCGGCAATAGGTCTCGCCAGTCGCAACATCGCCGTTCAGAACGACGTAGTGGTTGCTCACCAAATGCATAGTGACGTCGTAACGAGACAATCCCTTGATTGCTTCAGAGATTTCGCCACGTCCGAGTCGTTGTCGCACTGGTTCGGGATTGCCACGCTCAAAAATGCGCAGCACACCGTCGGGAGCAAAGAGCCCTGCGAGTCCTTCGTTATCGACTCGGTCAGCAAAGCGCGCGTAGTCCTCAACGACGGATCGGATTTCGAGTCGGTCAGAGAGTTCTTGCAACTGCTCTGCGTTCATTGCGGAACCTGGAAGGTCCAACCAGGAAGCAGTCCGAGGTCGGAACAAAGTTTCGGCGCAAAGATCCACTTGCCGAGGAACTTGTCGGCGGTTGGGTCTGTCGCCAACCACGCAACGACTTTGCCCGTTGCTTCGGCAGGCTCGCTTCCGTAGCCGCTGCTGTATTCATCGTCGGGCTTGGCCGCTTTACGAGCTTCGGTCACGACATTGCCGGGGTCCACGTTGAACGCCTTGATGCCCTGCGCGCGATATTCCGCATTGACGCCACCAGCAACACGGCCGAACGCAGCCTTCGATGCCGAATAGAGGATGCCCCAGCCGCCTTCTCCGGGAGGACCAGCGGGATCGAGTCGAGCGGAACCCGACACCATGTCGATGATGGTTCCGCCACCGGCGGCGAGCATGTGCGGGATCACCTGCTGAATAAGCAGGATCTGATTCATGAAGTTGCCGGCGAGAAGGTTCGTCATCGACTCAATAGTGAGATCGGTGATGCGATCAAGCGTGCCAACACCGCGGAAGATTGCGTTGTTGAACAGAACGTCGATGCGACCCCATTCAGCCATAACGGTGGCGGGAAGCGCGGTAACCGACGCAACGTCGATGAGATCCATTGGCACGATCAGCGCGCGCTGACCGCGCTCTTCAACTTCTTGTGCGGTGCGTTCGAGGCTTCCGGGAACCGCGAGCGTGGTTTCCTCACGTACTGAGTTGGGCTCGGCCACGCCTTCGCCTTCGCGAACCGTTCGCGCGCTCACAACAACGTCGAAACCGGCTTCGGCAAGCGCAAGCGCTCCGGCTCGACCAATTCCGCGGCTTGCACCCGTGACAATGGCGACTGGCGAACTACCCATGACCGACTCCCCCGTTCATCCCCTTGTGGGACTCCCGAACCTACCCGACCGGAGTTGCTGACTTGGCCTTGCTCTTTGCGGAAGAACGAACCAGAAGTGGGTCGGCCAATGACAACGCTTTGCCTCCGATTGTGAGCGAACGACCAGCCAAACCGGGGTGTTCCATATCGACCAGATTCGCCATGATGTCGAGAACAAGTTTCATCGTGAAGTTCGTCGACAAGGCGATGCCCAAAAGGAACTGCAGAAGCTTCGGTCGACCAATCAGCCATGCGAATCGGCGAGCGGTAGCAAAGAACGGGTCGTATTCCTTGCGCAACACGGCCTGATAGGCGGCCCATGCCGTTCCGGGTTCAGTGAGGAAACATTCAGCAGCATGTCGACCAGATTCAAGGGCGTAGTCGATGCCTTCACCGTTAAACGGGTTCACCAAACCAGCAGCATCGCCGGCAACAACCCAACCCGGACCACCACGATGTTCAACGTGCATCGGAAGTCGCCATGCCTTTGGCCGAGCAACAAACTCACCAAGGCCCCATGAGTCGCGCACCTGGGCGGTGTACGCCTCGAGCATGGTGTTGAGATTGAGATCAGAGAAATTCTTCATCGTCGACAACGCGCCGACACCGATGTTCACAATGCCGTTGCCCGCAGGGAAGACCCATCCATATCCAGGAACGATCGAACCATCGGGACCTTTCACAGTGAGGCACGCCTCCATGTAGCGGTCGTCGGCGCGGCTCGAGGGGATGTATCCACGAATCGCCAAACCGAACGGCGAGGATGCGATTCGCGTCGCGCCAACCGCACGCGCCGCCGGTGAACCAGCTCCCGAAGCAATCACTGTGAGTCCAGCGCGCACTTTTTCGCCACGACAGATGACACCAAGCACCCTGTCGCCTTCGATCCACGGTTCAGCTGGTGAGTTCTCACGAAAGTCGGCGCCAGAATCAATTGCGGCCTGCATGACCATTGCATCGAATTCAGCGCGCGGCGCAACTGCGCCAACAGGAGGGAAAGCTCCATCGGGCCACAGCACTTCGCGAACTTTGCTTCCGGCTTGCACGCGCAATCCATCGATTCGATGAAACCGTTCGACATCGATTCCCAAGCGGCGACATTCTTCGATTGCTCGTGGAGTTAGACCATCACCGCAGGATTTGTCACGGCCCTGTGTGGCCTTTTCGAACAGCGCCACCGATGCTCCGCCCCGCGCAGCCCACGCCGCGGCCGATGCGCCTGCGGGACCGGCACCGATCACGGCGATGTCTACCTGTTCCATGCCCTAATTGTCTCGCGTCAGCGCTGTCGGGACCCCATCGGGTCAGGACTCTTCGAGACCAAGGAGGGGTTCGGCCACGGGCACTGCTTTCGAGGACAGAACCGGGATCACATCGTCGACGTCAGTGATCCTCAGGATGATCTCGCGATGTTGGGGGCGAATGAATCCAGCATCACCGGCACTTTCGAGAAACTGCAGCAACGGTTGCCAGAAGCCATCGATGTCAAGCACTCCGACAGGCTTGGCATGAATACCCAATTGCGACCAAGTCGCTATCTCGGCCAGTTCTTCCAAGGTGCCCAATCCGCCAGGAAGCGCCACAAATGCGTCGGCCTCAGAGGCCATAAGCGCCTTGCGCTCATGCATGGATCCGACCTCGACCAACTCCGTCAGGCCCGGATGTCCGATCTCGGTGGTGAATAACCCTTTCGGGATCACTCCGAACGCCTCGCCCCCATGCGCCAGGACGGAATCAGCAACAACGCCCATGAGACCCACCGAACCGCCGCCGTACACAAGGCGCACGCCAGCCTGCGCCATAAGGCGCCCAAGTTCTGCAGCAGTGGCCTCGTGTCGAGGATCGTTACCAGGCTTGGAGCCGCAATAAACACAAAGAGATCGAAGTGTTGTCACGAGATCAGCCTAAGGGCCGCGCTGGGACGCGAAACGGGCGCCGACTCTGTCGACGCCCGATCTTCAAAGCTCGGGGGGGAGGACTCGAACCCCCAACAAATGGACCAGAACCACCCGTGTTACCAATTACACCACCCCCGAAGGGCGAGGGAACGTTACCGGCTGGAACGGGGGTGGCACCAAACCACACCGAGCAGCCGCATCCGGCTAGCGCCAGGCTGCTAATCGGCGGTAGCCGATAATGCGGCCAATCGCGACTGCGCCTGTTTCGCGCACGTAGTCGCTGAGGGTTGTGCTGCCCGAGGTTGGCGACACATGTGCAGACAATCCGACCTCATCGGCGATATCGGCAACCCGATAAGCGTGATAGGG
>JBIIGP010000137.1:0-5536 GCA_044236415.1 Acidimicrobiales bacterium
GGTGGCGAGTCCAACTGGACGCCATTCGTTCAGCGACTTAAGGACTGCGGTGCTGAGATTGTGTACTTCTCTGGTTCACCGAATCCAAATTTCCAGAATGTTTTGGATGCAGCAAAGCGCATCGACTATTCGCCGAAATGGTTCTCAGAGTCAAACTTTTATGATGAGCCATTCGCCAAATGGAACACGGCAGGCCTCGGAGACAACGTTTTCGTTCGCTTGATCTACTATCCGTTTGAGCAGGCTTCCGACTATCCCGCAACGAAGCAGTACCTTGACCTGATGAAGGCTTCGGGCGGGAAAATCGGCCTTCTAGGAACTCAGGCCACCTCGAGTTTCCTCCTGTGGGCAACTGCTGCGCAGGCGTGCGGTAGCACCCTCACCACTGATTGCGTTCTCGGTAAACTCAAGCAGACAACCGAGTGGGACGGCGGTGGTCTCCACGCCAATACCAACCCTGGCGAGAACACCCCTTCCGATTGTGGTCTTCTAGTCCAACTGAAAGGGACCAGTTTCGTTCAGGCAGCACCAAAGTCAGGAATGGAGTGCGCACCGAAGTTCATCGCCAACGTGGCCGGTCCTCTTGTTGACGCCGCCAAGCTTGATGCCAATCGCATCTCGCAGGTAGCGAAGTAATTCCTGACGCTTCGGCGTCATGCAGAACTGAACAAGGGCGGTCACCGGGAAACCGGCGGCCGCCCTTGTCGGTTTTGCGAACGATCGCAACAACGACTTCACCGCCTCGAGGCGTGCCGCCGACCGTTGCGTTGTAAACGATCGGGAGGGCTACTGTCAGTTTTCGGAAACCAAGGGGGAAGTTCATGGGTGCAGGGAAACATTCGCGTAGGCCGCGTGTTGCAGTGCTGACGATGGCGCTTGTCGCTGTCCTTAGTGTGTTTGCTGTCGCGTGCGGCGGCGGTCGATCCGATTCATCAGGTGGCACCGCAACAACCAAGGCGCCGGCGGCGACGGACTTTGGCACGATGGCTTCGCCATGCGGGAGCGGTGATGCGAAAGGTGCAACAGCACAGGGCGTCACCGACACGAACATCACCATCGGTTACGGCGACGATGCCGGGTATGCCGGTGCTCCTGGTTTGAACAAAGAAATGTCCGACGCGATGCGGGCCATGATCAAGTGGTGCAACGATCAGGGCGGCATCAACGGACGACAGGTCGTCGGCAAGTACTACGACGCAGCGATCATGAATGTTTCCAATGTCATGACCGAAGCCTGTTCGCAGGTCTTCATGCTTGTGGGCGAAGGCTGGTCGCTCGATTCCGCTCAGGAGAAGGTGCGAGTCGCATGCAACCTTGCCGCAGTGCCGACGTACACGGTCTCACCGCAATTCGCGAACGGGCCGATGATGGTGCAACCGTCGCCGAATCCGGCTGATTACTACGGTGCAGCGAACGCGTTCATTTTCGCTGAAAAGTATCCAGAAGCAGTGAAGAAGGCTGCGACCATGTATGCAAACTACGCGGCCACTCAGGATTCAACTGAGAAGGCAGTCATCGCGTACAAGCAAGCAGGTTGGACGTTCCTCTCCTGTGAGCAGGTGTACAACATCGGTGGTGAATCCAACTGGACTCCTTTCCTTCAGCGGTTGAAGGACTGCGGCGCCGAGGTTGTGTATTTCTCCGGTTCGCCGAATCCAAACTTCCAGAATGTGCTCGATGCTGCGAAAGCGATTGGATACAGCCCGCTGTGGATGCTTGAAGCGAACTTCTACGATTCAAACTTTGCGAAGTGGAACACCTCTGGCAACGGCGACAACGTCTATGTGCGCATGACGTACTACCCGTTTGATCAGGCCGACAAGATCCCGGCGGTGGCGAAGTATCTCGAAATTATGAAGGCAGACAACGCAACCACTGGGCTCCTGAGTGCTCAGGCAACTGCAGCGTTCTTACTGTGGGCCCAAGGTGTGAAGACCTGCGGTTCGAATCTCACAAGCGATTGCGTAATTGGGGAACTCAAGAAGGTCACGAGCTACGACGCTGGAGGTATGCAGTCGCCAACCAATTCCGGCGCCAACATTCCTGGTGACTGTGGCCTCATCGTGAAACTGACGGGCACCAAGTACGAACAGGTACTGCCGACCACGATTGGCAAGCAGGCGTGTGATCCGAAATACCTCATCAAGCTCACTGGTCCGGTTGTCGATCGAGCCAAGCTCGACTCCAACCGCATCTCACAAGCTGGTCAGTAGTTCTGGGCGCTTTGGCGCTCTGGCGCTGTAGCGATGTGATCAAGGGCGGCCATCGGGAAACTTGTGGCCGCCCTTGTCGTTGATAGCAACCGCCTGCAGTGCAGATCCAACGGTTGGATAGAACGAAGTGGAGTGGAGCCCAGCGTCGTTTTCGTCAGGCGCGAAGCACGAGGAGAAACTGGCCGCCGCCTGATTCAACAGAAGTCTCGAATTTTTCCTTGGGCACAAGGCGACTGAGGCGATCAAGCAGCCACTGCGAAGCATCATCTGCATCTTGCTCGGAAGGGCAACGAGCAACGACCTCGCGACCACCTTTGCGAGAGAGACGTTCAACGCTCCCGATGATCGGTGCAGGATCGACGACAAAAAGGTGGTTAGGCCATTCAACAACGGGAGCGATAGCGCCCTTCTTTGTGTTGCAGTCTCGATGCGCGAGACGTTCGGCGCCGAAAACGTCGTTTGAACTTTTGTTCTTGCTTTTCGACTTTGTTGTCATTGAGTCGATACTTGGACCGCGAGAGTCGTTGACCGACATTTCGGGATCAACGGGCTCATCACACAGCCAACAGCGCCAGTTGTCATGAGAACCGACTTCATCGAGTGTGCTCATCGGGTCTCAGGTTTCTCATGTTGATTGGAGGTGGAACGTCCCACGGCTCCGAACGTATCGCAGGTGATCATGGCGGGTAGAACCGACGCTGAGTCGTTGACTGAAGCAGCAAGCCGAACTAACACTTGTCGATATGGAGCGGCGATCGATCGCCGCCGAAGGAGCCCTCATGTCGAACACCTTTAGTCGTCGATCTGTTCTGAAGGGCACTGCGGCCGTTGCGGCTGGATCACTTGCTGGGTTACATCTCTTTGACGCCGTGGCACCGGCAGCGGCGTCAGGTGCAAGTTCTCGATCGGCTGAGCGGCAGCCCAACATCTTGTTCATCATCGTTGATGAGACGCGATTCCCGAGTGTGTTCCCTGCCGGTATCAACACGGCGGGTGACTTTCTGGCTGCACATATGCCGAATGTGTACGAATTATGGAAGCACGGCGTGAAGTTCCGTCGCCACTACTCCGCCGGAGTGGCGTGTAGTCCCGGTCGCGCCGCGATTGTCACGGGCTTGTATCCGCATCAAACGTGGATGTTGCAGACGCGTAAAGGTTCCGGTGGGCTTGGACCTCCGGCCCCTTCGCTTAAGCGTGAGTTCCCGACCTACGGAAAGATTCTGCGCGAGGCGGGCTATGAAACGCCGTACGTTGGAAAGTGGCACCTGTCGGATTCGAATCTCCCCAACGGTGATCCGATCCCGAATTATTTGCAGGAGTACGGATTCGAAGGTCTCACGCAACCCGACATCGTTGGAGTCAATGGCGACGGCTATCGCTATGACGGACAGATTGCTCAAGTAGCAGCTGATTGGTTGTCAAAACGTCGCGCCGATCAAGGGCCGTTCTGCCTCACTGTCGGACTTGTCAACGCGCATGACCGCGAGTACTTCTGGGGCGGAATCGAATGGGATCGATTCAATAGCCTTTACACGGCAAAGGGGCTCAAGCCCGTTGCTGATTTCAGTCCGGCAGTTCCCGAAGAAGCGAACCCGCCTCGCCTTGGCTTCCCGACGCTGCCGCCCAACTGGGAGTCGCTCGAAACACTCACCGCGAATAAGCCGTCCTCGCAGGTATTCGCTCGTCGATTCACAGAACTCGTGTGGGGTGGGATCGATGAGAATCCGAACTCAACCGATTACTCGTTGCAGTCGTATCCAATTGACAATTCGGGCTTGATGATCGGCACCGCTCCCTATTCCTATTGGGAGCGCGGCATGGATAGCTACACCCAAGTGATGAACATGGTCGACGAGCACATCGGTACCGTGGTTGGAGCGCTTCCGCCCGATGTTGCTGCAAACACGGTCGTGGTGTTCACCTCTGATCATGGTGACTTTTCTGGAGCCCACGGATTCCCAGCGAACAAAGCCGGCACGGTCTACGAAGAGGCTTTCAATGTTCCGCTCATCGTGACTGATCTTTCTGGTCGATATACGGGCGATATTGATGATGAGCGACGCCAACTCACCTCAAGTGTTGATTTGCTTCCGATGTTTGCCTCCCTGGCTACTGGCGGTGACCGGTGGAAGACCGGTGATCTCGCTGAAATTTATTCGGAGCGTCTTGATCTGACCAAGGTGCTGCGATCGAGTCGCCAGAGGGGACGCCACGCACTTGTGATGGCGACTGACGAAGTAGTGCCGATTGAGTTCAACTTCAATCACTCGCCCCGATACATCTTGGGTCTACGTACCGCTACTGCCAAACTTGGGCTCTATTCGAATTGGCATCCGGGAACGTCCACAATCGATCCGAATTCGATCGAACTCGAGTACTACGACTACTCCACAGAGCGAGGCCGACTTGAACTCGACAACACCCCCGACGATCCGATGGCAAAGGTTCTCGCTCAGCAATTGATGACCAAGTATTTGCCGAATGCGATGGAAGCTCCGCTGCCGGGGGCACTTCGAGGAGTGTCAGCCCTAGCGAAGGAGCAGTTCCTTGCGTTCGTCGCGGCGATGGACCTGCTCAACACCCCCTACGTGAGGAACGGCAACTTGGGTAAGTACACGCCGTGGGGTAGTCCGTTCTAGGAAGGCGAGTGCCCAATGTTGTTCGAAAATTGGGGTGCGACAACCGATGAGATCGATGGCTCCGTTTTCGGCGATGGCATTTGCGCCAATGCCCGCACCATCGGAACGCGCTCGATCTCGATCGATGCGCCCCCCGAAGTGGTTTTCCCCTGGATCCGCCAGATGGGCTTCGGTCGCGCCGGTTGGTACAGCTACGACTGGATGGACAACCTCTGCCGGCGTAGCGCCACGGAGATTCACCCCGAATGGCAGCTAGTGCAAGCCGGAGCGAAGATCCCCGGAGGACCGGTGTCGTTCACTGCGGCGGTCGTCGACGAGCCGAACGCCTTCGTTCTTCAACTCGGTTGATCGGGTGGCTGGGTGTGCTTCACTCTTGCCTACGACCTGCGTACACAGGGATCAGGTACTCGATTGGTCACAAGGATGCGCATGCGCCTCGGCTTTCCAGGTGGATTGCTCGCGGAGCGCCTGCTTTTCGGTCCTGGCGATGGGTTCATGGTGCAGCGACAACTGCGTGTGCTGAAACAGCGCGCTGAAACACAGTTATCGCGTTCGTAGAAGTGCCCCCGAGTGGACTCGAACCACCGCACATGGTTTAGGAAACCAATGCTCTATCCCCTGAGCTACGAGGGCGGGGATGGCGCGGAACGTGGCGCGAAACTCGGCGCAACGGCCCGGAAGCCA
>JBIIGP010000138.1:0-5532 GCA_044236415.1 Acidimicrobiales bacterium
GCCTAGAGACCGAAAGCACCTGAATTACCGGGAAATTGCGAGACCTTCATCGCGGAGATCGCTCAAGACTTGGCCGAGATTGAGTGTGGTGCAGGCCCGGTTCTGTACAACGGCTACACCGTCGATCCACACGTCAACGACGTCGGCGCGCGAGGCGGCGTAGACGATGGTTGAGATTGGGTCGTAGATCGGCGTGAGCGAGGGTGAGGACGGGTCGAGACGGACAAGGTCGGCTTTCTTCCCAACTTCAATGGAACCGACCAGTTGGTCGATCCCGAGTGCCGCAGCCGATCCCATAGTTGCCATTCGAAGAATGGCTGCAGCGGGCAGAACTGTTGGATCAAGGCGGTTGCCTTTGTGGATGAGAGCGGCGACTCGCATCGCGGCGAGCATGTCGAGGTCGTTTGAAGAGGACGGGCCGTCGGTGCCGAGACCCACGGTCACTCCTGCAGCAAGCAACTCGGGAACGCGACAGAATCCCGAAGCCAACTTCATGTTCGAACTTGGACAATGGGCAACAGCGGTTTTCGTCTCAGATAGGCGTGCGATTTCCGCGTCAGAAAGTACAACTGCGTGTGCAAGAACAGTGCCGGCACAAAGGAGTCCTTTGTCATCGAGTAACTCGACTGGGGTTCGCCCGTAGCGGCTCTGAACATCGGCAACCTCACCGGCGTTCTCTGAAGCGTGAATATGAAAGCGAGCGCCCTCACTGCTAGCGAGTGCACCAACTTCAGCAAGTTGGCCCGGGTCCATCGTGTAGGTGCCATGCGCCAGGATCCACGAATGCGGAGTCGAGGCTTTCGCGTTCGTGAGTCGTTGTTCGAATGGGATGTTGTCGGGTCCATTTGAGCCAATGAAGATTGGCCCGGTCTGCAGGCGGAAGCCGGCCTTTGTCGCTTCTTCGAGGCTGGCATCGGCGTGCCAATACATGTCGAGTGCTGAGGTGCAGCCGGAGAGCATCGCTTCCGCGAACGCAGCTCGCACACCAACACGCACATGACGATCCGACATGATCTTCGCTTCGGCAGGAAAGAGTTTTCCGAGAAAGTCTTGAAGATCAACGTCGTCAGCAAATCCGCGAAATGCAGTCATTGCGAGATGTGTGTGAGCGTTGATGAGGCCCGGCATCACGATTCCACCACCAGCGTCGATTGTGTGATCGATAGTTGACGCTGGCTTTGCGCCGCCGCGCAGTACCTCGGAGATGACGTCGTCGTCAATGACGATGGTCCCGTTCGTGATCACGGAGTCACTGGCGTCGACGGTGACAATCGTTGCGTTTGTGATGGCAGTGCGAGTCACGAGAACCTCAGAGTCATTGGGGCGAACCCACAGAGTGTGCCAGTCGAACGCGTGACGAGGCGTGGTTAGTGGAGGATCGAGTGGGCTGACCGCTCTGGTTCTTCACAATGCGAGGTTCAGGCTCACCTTTGGTCCCGGTGGAGGAGTGACCGTCAGCCGGTGAACTTCGGAAGTATCGACTGATCGGTGCCGCTTGGTGTTTCGGTGTTCGCCGTTGGAGCACAAACGTCAATTGGAGTGAGGCTGACAAGATCGATGAGTGCGCTGTCTGAGGTTGCGAGGAACGAGAGATCGCTGGTTGTGGTGCCTGTTGGGACGGTGAATTGTTCGTTGAATTGGGTGAGACCGAGCAGTGCTCCGGTTGTTGAGCTGCCGACGCTTCCGATGATTGAGTCGTTGGTGTCGTAGAAGGTGAAGCCCCAGACGAGTTCGCCCTTGGCCCAGAAGAAGAACTCATAGGTTCCCGGGGCAAGCTCAATGCCGCCCTGCGTCATGGTGGCGTCTTGTTCGAGAGACGCGAGTTGCGCGTTTGAGTCGACCTGAGGAGTAACTCCGTTATTGCTGAGGACGGGAGGCGTTTCGTCAATGCCTTGGTAGGTCACGACGCCAGTGGAGGGTCGCAGGCGGAGCACAAGTTGAAGGGTCGACTCTTTCTGAATGTTGTAATCCTGCAGAGTTCGGCCGTCTTCGAGTTGCCTACCTCGAAAGATCAGCTTCTGCTGATCGGGCGGGACTCCTTCTTTGTCCTGGATCTTCTGTTTGACGTTCTCGATCGCGTCCGAGGCTTCGACCTCAAGCGTGATCGTCTTGCCGGTGAGTGTCTTGACGAAGATCTGCATGGCGGGTGCTCCTTAAAGATCTTCAGCCGGTGAAGATTGGATTCATCGTTTGGTCTTCGCCGGTTGCGGTCTCTGCTGTTGTATCGCAAAGTTCGATTGCAGTCAGGCTGACGAGGTCGATGAGGGCGCTGTCTGAACGTGCAACGAATATGAGATCGCTGGTTGTGGTGCCTGTTGGGATGGTGAATTGTTCGTTGAATTGGGTGAGACCGAGCAGTGCTCCGGTTGTTGAGCTGCCGAAGCTTCCGATGATTGTGCCGTTGGTGTCGTAGAAGGTGAAGTCCCAATCGAGTTCGCCTTTGGCCCAGAACGAGAACTCGTAGGTTCCTTGTGCCAGCTCAATGCCGCCCTGCGTCATGGTTGCGTTCAGCGCGAGGATTGCGAGCTGGGCGTTTGCTTCAATCTGAGGAGTGATGCCTTCGGTGGTGAGAACCGGTGGGGTCTCGCTCATTTCTAGATAGGTAACGACGCCTGTTGAGGGTCGGAGGCGTACTACGAGATCAAGTGTTGACTCTTTTTGGATGTTGTAATCGGAAAGGGTGCGGCCGTTTTCGAGGTGCTTGCCGGCGAAGATGAGTCGTTGCTGATCGGGTGGTATCGCCTCTTTGTCTTGGACCTTCTGCTTGACATTTTCGATCGTGTCAGATGACTCAACGTCGAGCACGATCAAATCTCCTGAGGCTTTCTTTATGAAGATCTGCATCGTTTACCAATCCATGTCTTGGTTCAGCCTGTGAAGCTAGGGGTTACTGATGGCGCTTCGGGACCTGCGGGTTCGCATTCGGCGATTGCGGTGAGGCTTACAAGATCGATGAGGGCGCTGTTGGAGGTTGCGACAAATGAGAGGTCGCAGGTTGTAGTGCCGGTTGGGAGAGTGAACTGTTCGTTGAATTGGGTGAGACCGAGTAGCGCTCCGGATGTTGAGCTGCCGAAGCTTCCGATGATTGTGCCGTTGGTGTCGTAGAAGGTGAAGTCCCAATCGAGTTCGCCTTTGGCCCAGAACGAGAACTCGTAGGTTCCTTGTGCCAGCGCAATGCCGCCCTGCGTCATGGTTGCATTCAGCGCAAGGATTGCGAGCTGTGCGTTTGCTGTCACCTGCGGCGTGAGTCCTTGAGGTCCCAAGTCCGGTGGCGCTTCGCCGACGTCCTGATAGGTGACGACGCCTGTAGTGGTTTGAAGGCGAATGACGAGATGAAGTGTCGACTCTCGTTGAATGTTGTAGTCAGCGAGGGTGCGGCCGTCCAGGAGTTGCTTTCCTGCAAAGAACAGTCGCTGTTGATCGGGGGGGATGTTCTCTTTGTCTTGGATCTTCGTCTTGACGTTTTCGATTGAGTCAGAAGATTCGACATCGAGAGTGATGGTTTTGCCGGTGAGGGTTTTGACAAAAATCTGCATGGCCATAGCTCGGGAACTTCGCTTTCTTCCTGCGAGTTGATGGAGGACATAGTGGTTACGGCGCGTTGCGTTGGATCACGACGGTGACATGGCGTGCCGATTCGAGTCCGGGAAGTGTTTCTGCGGTTCCGTTGCCCGCCGCATGAAACGGGTGTGGTGCGGGGGTTGGCTCGATGAGCGTCATGAATCCTCTGCGTTCAAAGTCTTCGATTAGATCACGCAACGGATTTGTTCCGTCGAGGAATGCGAGTTCAGCGCAGAGGGCAACAAACACTCCACCGGGAGCGAGAAGTTCGGTGCCTTCAAGAATGAATCGGCGAGGAAGTTCGAATCCAGTTTCTCCGCCCTGTGAGTAGATGCGCCCCTCGGCTCGATGAGCCGGTACCCACGGCGCATTCACGCAAACAAAGTCAAAGGTTCCAGGATGAATTCCAGCGGCGACGTCATTTGCAACAACGTGCATTCGCGACTTTGCAGTTTCAGGAAGAAGTTCGCGACTCAGCTGAGCAGTTCGTGTAGCTCGTTGATTGATGTCGGTCGCAACGACTGTTTCGTATCGCGAGGTGAGGAACGCGGCGACGAGACCTGTTCCTGTCCCAAGATCAATCGCACGCTTTCCGTGGAGCCCGTATTTCCATGCTTGATCGCGCAAGAGCCATGTGTCTGTGCCGGCATAGACGCTGTCGATCGGGACGTCATCGGCCGAATCGAGAAAGGGGAGAATCGCCATCGCTTTGCCGTCCGACAACACTTCGAAGGAAAGCGAGAATCGACTTTCCTCGGTGATGGTTGCTGCTCCCATTTCAAGCAGCGCAGCAACCGGCTGTGGTCCGCCAAGGAAACGCGATGCAGCCGCAACGTCGACGTACTTGCCTAAAGCGAGGTCAGCCAGTGTCTGATTCTTTTCGTCATCGATTTGAAGACGCCCGAACCGATTGATGAAGCCTGCTTTGGAGAGGTGTTGTCCGAGCTCACCTATGGCTCGTAGGCATAGCGCAGAAGCAAGAATGGGTTCCGGTGACCAGCGCTTGAGGAGCGCTGAATCCGGTGTCACGGCGGCGGCGGGGGAACGAAGGTCCAACCTGGTGCGGTGTTCCCCGGTGCTCCGCCCTCAAATGAACCGTTGGTGATGAGATTCTCAGAACCGACTGGGTTCGAACCACCGAGGTTGTCCTCGTTGTAAGGGTTTGAAGGGCCATGCCAATAGCCGGCGAACCCGCCATCGCAGGGTTGCGTCGAGCCTGAAACCGTCGCGCTGGCCAGCGAACTGGGAGCCAGCACCATCGCCCCAAGAATGCCTGCCCCAAGGCCCAGAGCCCGACGACGACTGATTTCAGGATGGGGCCTCATCGGGCAAAAGTAACAGATGGGGTGGGCGATTATTCGGTTGGTGTCAGGGTTCTGCTCGGACTGCCGTACGATTCGCCAGTCCAGACAACGGCGCACCGGCGCTGTGAAGGGGGAGCAGTGGCTCAGCAAATTCCAATGGTCGACTATCTGGTGCTCGGAGATTCTCCGCACCTTGTTGCCAATGAGTGCACCGACTGTGGTGCAAAGTTCTTCGACCGACGTAATGCGTGTGCATCGTGTGGGGGCACGTCGTTCAAGAAGACCGACATTGCCACCGAAGGCGAGATTCGTTCGTTCACGATTGTCACCGCGTTCATCCCGGGTGCTGACAACTACGTTCCCGTAGTCGTCGATCTTGGCGGAACAAGTGTGCGCGGTCAGCTTGTGAACACTCCGGCCGATGCAGCGAACATTTCGCTCGGACAGAAGGTTCGACTCACTACGTATTCCATCGGCGCCGATACCGCAGGCACCGAGGCCATCAACTACGGCTTCGAGCCGGTCAACTGAGGGGACTGACAATGGCAAACGATGACATTTGGATTCTCGGCATCAACATGACCAAGTTCGGAAAGCATCCGGACAAGGACGTTGTCGATCTTGCTTCCGAGGCTGCGCTTGCTGCGCTCGCCGACGGTGGCGTCAC
>JBIIGP010000139.1:0-5511 GCA_044236415.1 Acidimicrobiales bacterium
CTCCAGAACGTCGGGTTCTTCACGGATAAGACGGCGGACCGCTCCGGCCCAATAGACCTCGGTGCCACGTTCAAGAAGCGATGCCTTCATCGCAGGACGCACCACTGCCGGGACAGTTGTTGCAGGCCGATCGGCAACGAGAACGTCGTACATCAACTTGCACTGACGATCGAGTGTGGCCGATTTGTAGGTCGCTTCTTCGATTGTCGGCGCTGTAACGATTGCGCCATGGTTCGCAAGAATGACAACGGATGCATCACCGATGCGCTCAGCAAGGTCAGCGCCGAGTTCGGGTGAGTCGATTTCACCGGAGTACTCGCTAACAAACCCAAGTTCGCCGTCGAACATTGACGACTGCTGGTGCAGGAATTCAGGGACGAGTCCAAGCGCAGCAAGAAGCACCACGTAATACGGGTGGTTGTGCACGACAACGCGCGCCTCTGGTCGGCGACGGTGCAGCTCGGTATGAATCTGCACCGCTGGAGTGACATCCCATTTCCCGCCAATTACATAACCATCGGGATCGACACGACAGATATCACCAGCAGAGATTTCGTCCCACCACAAACCCCACGGATTCACCATCAACGAAGAGTTGTCTGCATTCGCCCACGTAATGTGGCCTGCGATGTTTTCGCTAAACCCTTCTCGGGCAAGGATTCGAAACGAACATGCCAACTTCTGCTCATCGGTGAGATCGACACCAATAGGTGGCGTAATTGAAGGCGACCACACACCGGCGCCGCCTTTCGAGAGTTCAATGCCTTCAGGCACAACAGCCGAGCCACGAATTGCAGCGTCATTTGCTTCGATCGTCATCGCGCAACCCCCCGGTCGACGTACAAACACCACGTTAGATGCCAAACCGAGGCACTGAACCAATGAATGTGGTTGCCTTTCGCCATGACGACCGTCTCTCTCGCCGCCGGCAGCCTCCAAGGCCGCTCCACTGCAGGCTCTGTGGCATTTCTTGGCATCCCTTTCGCTGAAGCGCCCGTTGGCCTACTTCGATGGGCTCCGCCATCAGCGGTCTCTTCTTGGGCAGACACTCGCGATGCGACCACATTCGGGCCGGCTCCATGGCAGCCGAGTGGAGGCCCCCTTGATGGGCTGGTTCCAGGGATGGGCAGCAACCACCAGTCCGACGACTGTCTGAACCTCAACGTTTGGACTCCTTCGGTCGAGGATTCACGTCCAGTTCTGGTGTGGATTCACGGTGGTGCGTTTTCTTTAGGTGCCGGATCGCTCTCGGTGTATGACGGATCCCGGATGGCAGCCGCCACCAACACCGTGGTTGTCACAATCAACTACCGACTCGGCGCACTCGGATTTCTCGTCATCGACGATCCGTCCTGCACACCAAACGTTGGCCTCCTCGACCAGGTTGCTGCTCTCGAATGGGTGCGCGACAACATCAGCGCCTTCGGTGGCGATCCCGACAACGTCACCATCTTTGGCGAATCAGCGGGAGGCGGAAGTGTCCTCTCGCTCCTCGCGATGCCGTCGGCGGTTGGTCTCTTTCAACGAGCAATTGTTCAGAGCGGGGCGACCGACCTTCTTCTTCATCGAG
Source organism: Acidimicrobiales bacterium (assembly GCA_044236415.1). Lineage (GTDB taxonomy): Bacteria > Actinomycetota > Acidimicrobiia > Acidimicrobiales > Acidimicrobilacustridaceae > Acidimicrobilacustris. Next base: position 1,571 of record JBIIGP010000139.1, read on the forward strand.
AGAAAGCGCAGCTCGTTACGGAAGCTTTCGCTCGCTCGGCAGGTCTCGACACTGTCGACATTGACGCGCTTCGTTCGATGCTAGGTGCGCAAATCATTGATGCACAAGCAAACGCGGCAATGGAACTCTTCGGCACAGTTGGCACGATGCCCTTCCATCCCGTCGTCGACGGTGTCGTGCTCCCGCAGACGTGGCTCGAAGCAGCGTCGTCGGGATTCAATCCTGTTCCGATCATCATTGGCACCAACCGCGACGAGATGGATCTCTTCAAAATGTTTGATCCTGCAGCGGGTGCTCTCACCGCTGACGGCCTTCGCTCGCGGCTTACGGCCGCCGGCGGCAATGTCGACGCACTCATCGATGCATACAGGGCGACTAACGCTTCCGAACCACCGGAAGCATGGCGGCGAGCAAACACAGATATTGCAATGTGGCTACCGGCGATTCGAATCGCCGAGGCCCGCTCAGCGCATGGCCCAACGTGGATGTATCGCTTCGACTGGGAAGCATCGTCACCCGATATGGGCTCGCCCCATGGCGTCGACATTCCCTTCCCATTCACAACAATTGATACGGACGAGTGGGCCACATTCGTTACCGATCCCGAACAGGCGATGTCGTTAGCGTCACTCATGCAACGTTCGTGGGCCGACTTTGCCACCAACGGCGTTCCAAGCCTTGGAAGCCAAGACTGGCCCGCCTACAACACGACAGAGCGAGCGACGGCAATTCTCGGCAGAGATGTCACCATTGAACGTGACCCGAACGGCCAAGTTCGGCAAGCATGGGATTCGTGATCACGTCAGCATCGATCTGATCAGCAACTTCAGGGGGAACAATGAAGTACGCATCACTCGGTACGACTGGTGTCTCAGTCAGTCGTTACTGCCTTGGCGCAATGATGTTTGGACAGATGGGCAACACCGATCATGCCGAATGCATCCGCATCATCCATAAAGCTCTTGACGCTGGCATCAACTTCATCGACACTGCCGACGCGTACTCCGGCGGTGAAAGCGAAGAAATTGTCGGCAAAGCAATCGCCGGTCGTCGCGATGAACTCGTGATCGCCACGAAGATGTATCACCCAATGGGTTCCGACCGGAACCAAAAAGGCAACTCGCGCCGATGGATGGCCCAAGCAATTGAAGGAAGCCTTCGCCGCCTCGACACTGACCGCATTGATCTCTTCCAGTTGCACCGCTTCGACGAAAGCGTTGCTCTTGAAGACTCAATGGGCGGCCTCACCGATCTCACCACCTCCGGCAAAATCATTTACGCAGGGCATTCGGCGTGGCCCACCGAGCGAATCGTCGAAGCACAGTGGACCGCCGAGAAAATGGGCTTCGTGAAGTTCCGTTGCGAACAGGCTTCATACTCAATTCTCAAACGCCGCATCGAACGTCATGTTCTTCCGACGTGCTCGCGTTATGGAATGGGCGCCATCACCTACAGCCCACTTGGCGGAAGTTGGCTTTCGGGGCGCTACCGCGAAATCGGTGATGTTCCTGAATCGTCCCGTCTCGCCATGATGGGCAAGCGATGGGGCCAGGAACTCGACAGCCCACAAAATCGGGCGCGACTCGACGCAACGGTTGCGCTGCAGTCACTCGCCGATCAGGCCGGACTTCCGCTCGCCCACCTCGCAACCGCATGGGCCATGGAACACCCCAATGTCACCTCGGTGATCATCGGGCCTCGAACCATGGAACAACTCGATGACCTCATCACATGCGCCGAACTACGTCTCGATACCGACCTTCTCGATGCGATCGATCGCGTCGTTGCTCCCGGTGAGGACGTTGTCGAAGAAGACAAGTCAATCGATCCACCCTCGTTGCGCACGTCGGCCCGTCGTCGCCCCGCCTAAAGGAATCCAAGTGTCTGCAATCGAACGAGTTCCCTACGACGAGTTCTCCTACTTCGAGGACAACGCCACTGAAGTCGGAATTGCTTGGAATGGGCCACCCAAAGTTCGACGTGTCGACGTACCCGTCGACAGCGATCGATCGTTAAGTGCATTGGTCTGGGGAACCGGATCACCAGAGATCGTGTTCCTGCACGGCGGAGCTCAAAACGCTCACACGTGGGACACCGTTGCCCTTGCGCTCAACCGACCGCTTGTCGCGATCGACCTTCCCGGTCACGGCCATTCCGATGGAGGAAAGAACGGAAGTCTCAATGTCTTTGCCAATGCTGAAGACATTGCCCTAGTGATCCGGGAACTTGCCCCAGACGCGCAACTTGTTGTGGGCATGTCGCTCGGCGGAATGACGTCGGTAGCGCTCGCCGGACACGCACCCGAACTCGTTCGACGGCTTGCACTTGTCGATGTCACTCCCGGAGTTGACGGCCCCAAGGCACAGCAGATCGCCAATTTCATCAACGGGCCGGAATCGTTCCCCAACTTTGATGAACTCCTTGCCCGAACAATTGAATTCAATCCGACTCGCACCGAATCTTCGTTGCGGCGCGGCATCCTTCACAACGCACTCCAACTCGACGATGGCTCATGGGTCTGGCGTTATCGGCGAATGTTGGAGACTGGCGGCGAGCATCCCGACTTCTCCTCGCTCTGGGAAATCATTGGCGATAGTTCGATGCCGCTACTGCTGGCCCGAGGCATGCTCCCGCAGTCAGTTGTTGACGACGCTGACGAAGCCGAGTTGTCGAAACGCCGCCCCGATGCACAGATCATTCATGTAGAGCAGGCGGGCCACAGCATCCAGGGCGACCAACCGGTTGAACTCGCCCGTATCCTCGAACAATTCCTTGACGCCTGAGGCACAGCCTCATCGTCAACACACCTAAGGGCGACACAATGACTTGGACAACCTCCGATATCCCTGACCTCACCGGAAAGGTCGCTGTCATCACCGGTTCGAATGCCGGACTCGGATTCCACATCGCGTCCGACCTCGCAGGTGCTGGCGCTCGCGTCATCATGGCCTGTCGCAACGAAACCAAGGCCACAGAAGCTGCGAACAAGATCCGAATGAAATCCCCGCGTGGAACTGTCGAAACGATGACACTCGATCTCGCTGATCTCTCGTCGGTAACGACATTTTCTGAGCGACTTCATTCCACAGTCGACCGACTCGACATCCTTGGCAATAACGCTGGGCTCATGGCCGTTGATGAATCGAAGACAGTCGACGGTTTTGAGACGCAATTCGGCGTCAACCACCTTGGTCATTTCGCATTGACTGGTTTGGTGTTGCCGCTACTTCTCGCAACTCCCGGATCACGCGTCGTCAACCATTCGAGCATGGGACATCGACCCGGCAAGATGCGTCTCGACGATCTCAACTACGAACGTCATCGCTACTCGCGCTGGCCGGCATACTTCCAAAGCAAGTTGGCCAACTTGCTGTTCTCGCTCGATCTTCAGCGCCGCCTCTCACTCGCTGGCGCATCAACCATTGCCCTCACCGCGCATCCCGGCGGGAGCCGCACCGACCTTGGGGTCGAGGGCTCCGGGCTTCTCAATAAGGCTCTGAAGCCAATCGGCGGTTTCGGACAATCGGCGGCCAAGGGTGCACTTCCCTTTGTGCGCGCGTGCGTCGACCCATCAGCCAAAGGCGGCGACTTTTTTGGTCCGCGCTATCTGATGTTCGGTTCTCCGAAACTTGAGACTCCCACTAAGCGCGCCCGGGATGTTTCGGTCGCAACACAACTTTGGGCGCGCTCAGAAGATCTCACCGGTATTCGATACCTCGACTAAATCGTCGTTCAGTCGTAGCGCCAATTGCGTTCAGGTGGTGCGGTGTATTCGATGCATTGCACATCGAACCAAATCGGCAACAAGTGCTTGACGTAAAACGCGTGAACTGTGCTCGCTGGATTCACGAGGTCCTCGTAGACCTTCAGCTTGATGTTCGGTTCGGTCTTTTGCATCTCCGCGATTCGTGCGCAAAGCGAGTCGACTTCCTCACGGCTGT
>JBIIGP010000140.1:0-5485 GCA_044236415.1 Acidimicrobiales bacterium
TCAAGAAGCGGCTCGTTCAGCCAATCGGTCTTGTTAAATGCTCGGCGAACGAGATAGGCGTTGCCCGCAGCTGCGAGCACCATGCCGATGATGATCGGGTGCACCGCGAATCCGGCGATGACACCGGCCACCATCAGCGGAGTGAACCACAACCAAAAAAAGCGGAACCACCCACGGCTTCGTTGATACGCAGAGAAACCCACAGCCATGCGAGCGTCATGTGCATTCTCTTGCGGGCGACCGATGCGGACAAGACGGCGAATCTGTCGGCGGGTCGGCTTATCGAGCGCATTCCACTCAGCGGCAAACGCGAGATCGACGTTCGAGCCAGCCTTGACGCCCTTTGAAGGCTTCGAAGACTTCTCGGAAGGTGAGGAGGTCATGAGTTTTCCTGCAGTCATGGTTGCCATGGTTGGGCCGGACCACTCCGGCGAGAAAGGTTCGCATCCCAATCGCTCCGTGTCGATCACGGTGCCTGGAATGTCTGGATCGGAACGAACGTGCTGCGGGTCGATTCCCGCTCAGTGTCGACCCGGCCGAAACCGGGCCGACACTGCAAGGAGCGTTGAAGCTCAGGCGTCGCTCGAGACGAGACCCTCGTGGGTTCCCGAGAACTCCGGATAGGCGAAGACACCCATCTCGGCCATATCGAGACCTGCAATCTCTTCGGCTTCGTCGCTTCGGATTCCGCCCTTGGTCAGAGCGTTCTGAATCTTGAAGAAGGCGAACGCCACACCCAAGATCAGTGTCCAAAGAACGACCACACCGGCGAGCTGAGCCATGAGCTGACCCGCACCGTTTCCTCCGTAGAAGAGTCCGGTGACACCGTCGGCAACACCATCGGTGAGTGACGTCGTGGTGCCGTTCCATCCGATGCCAGCGCCACCAGCGTCGACGCCGTACTTGCCGTTGGCAAGAAGGCCAACCGCAATCACGCCGAGAGTGCCGCAGACACCATGGACTGCGATGGCGCCCACCGGATCGTCAATCTTGAGCCTGCGCTCAATAAAGAACACCGCTTCGATCACGACAACACCAGCAAAGGCGCCAAGCAACGCTGCAACCCACGGATCAACAAACGCACATGGTGCGGTGATGATCACGAGACCAGCGAGCATGCCGTTGGCCATCATGGCCGGGTCTGGCTTGCCTGTGCGCTTCCAGATCCACAGCATCGAAACGAACCCGCCGAATGCGGCGGCAAGCGCTGTGTTCACTGCAACGACACCAATCTGCGGATCGCTTGAGGCGAAGGTCGATGCAGCATTGAAGCCGAACCAACCGAACAGAAGGATCAACGTACCGAGAAGCGCCATTGGAATGTGATGGCCAGGAAGGGCACGAGGCTTTCCGTCTTTGGTGAACTTGCCAATACGTGGTCCGAGGACAATCGCACCGGCGAGCGCAGCAACACCACCCGCAGCATGCACAACACCTGAACCGGCGAAGTCGACATAGCCGTTGCCCCAGTTCAGTGAGTTGCCAAGCTTGGCGAGCCAACCGCCGCCCCAGGTCCACGCACCGAAAAGTGGGTAGTAGATGGCACCGCAGAACAAGCCCCAAACAACGAAGGACTTGAACTTCCAGCGCTCAGCCATCGAGCCAGTCGGAATGGTTGCGGTGGTGTCCATAAACGCCACCATGTAGAGGAAGAATGCTCCGGCTGCGCCCGAGTACGCGAGATTGCCGCCGTCGAACCAGGTACCGGCCCATCCGCCCTGCCACAGGAAGACCCAATCACCGGAACCGATGAGTGCGCCGCCAGCAGCTTGGTTCAGGCCGTAATCGAAGCCCGGCAGCACATAGCTGTAGCCACCGAACATGAACGACCAACCAACAAGGAAGAAGCCAACAAACCCAAGGAAGAAGACCGCAAGGTTTGTGCTGACAACGTGCGCAGCGTGCTTGGCTCGACAGAAACCCGTTTCGACAAGTGCGAAACCAGCCTGCATAAAGATGACCATGGCTGCACCGATGACGATCCAGAGAAGGTTTCCTGACTGGATCGCATGATCCGCAGTCTTGGCAACGGTCTCGAGATCGGCGACTGGTTCTTCAACCAGTGCGTCGACAGTCTGGGCAATGGCGGTGCCACCAAGCACAAGCAACGTGCTTGCACCGACGACTGCGCCAACAGCAAGACGCTTGGCGTTCAGAGGAATCCTCCGTCTAGTTGGGGCCGCAATGGCCGTGTTGATAATGGAGTCGGAGCTCATCACAGCGCCTCCCCATCTCGTTCTCCGGTGCGGATTCGAACCACAGCAGTCGCTGGGATGACCCATACCTTGCCGTCACCGATCTTGTCGGTACGGGCCGCTGACACAATCGAATCGACGACCTGGTCAGTCATCGCTTCTTCGCAAAGGACTTCGATCTTCACCTTCGGCAAAAGATCAACGGTGTACTCGGCGCCGCGGTAGGTCTCGGTGTGGCCACCTTGGCGGCCGAAACCCTTCACCTCGTCGACTGTCATGCCTTGCACTCCAATCGCCTTCAACGCGTCCTTCACCTCCTCAACCTTGTGCGGCTTAATGACCGCAGTTACGAGGTTGACCATTTCTCCTCCTTCATCGGAGCCGGAGCTCAATAGGGACATCGAGTCGGAAGGCGACGCCGATGTCGCTCCCACGCCAGAAGCCATTCGTGCTCCTGACGCATTGATGACAGTACGGAGGGGCGATTTCACAGGAGTGTTCGCACTGTTACGCGAATCCGCCAGTTATCTGACAGGAATCTGACCACTCGCTGGGCCGGGGACGGCCCACTATCGACCGCTGGAACTCAGCGATCTACTGAAACGGAGGGAACTCAATAGTGAAAACTGCGCCACCATCCGGAGCATTCCTCACCGACACGCGTCCCTCGTGCGAGCGCACGATTTGATCAACGATTGCGAGCCCAAGGCCTGAGCCTGGTTTCGAACGTGCAGCTGCAGATCGATAGAAGCGATCAAAGATCTGCGCTTGATCCTCTTCTGCAACTCCTGAACCGTGATCGCGAACCTCAACAACGCCGGGGCGTACAGCGACTTCAACAGGCGCAGGCCCGTCACTGAACTTCGCTGCATTATCGACAAGATTTCCGATCGCCCGTGTGAGTTCACGAGGCCGACCGAACATGGTCGCTGGCTCGGCAACGACAACCACGTCACGTCCTGTTCGTCGACGAGTACGTTCCGCTACTCGCTGCACAATCTGATCAAGCGACAGTTGCTCTTCTGGTTCGTCATCCCAGGTATCGGTGGCAAGCTGCACAAGTTCATCAACAAGTGAACCCAACTCTCGCGTTTCCGATTGCAAATCAAGAAGGATGGCTTCGCGAGTTTCCGACGGAAGATCCGGATAGCGCTGGAGCGTCTCAACATTTGTTCGAAGGCTTGTCAGCGGTGTGCGCAATTCGTGTCCCGCGTCTTGCACAAGTTGTTGCTGCTGATCGCGAGATTGGCCCAGTGCAGCGAGCATGGTGGCGAATGAACGAGCTAAACGGCCAGGCTCATCCTTGCCCGCTGGAGGAACTTCAACATCTAAACGACCTGTTGTTGCAACCGCCTCAGCTGCATTCGTGAGTTGCACTAATGGCTTGGTCGAACGACGAGCAATCAACCATCCAACAAGAGCGCTCACCGCACTTGCGGCGATGACGACAAAGAAAAGCCAAATTTTCAAAGAGGAAAGCACTCGGTTGGTTTCGCCGTAGTCGCGCGCAATCTGCACTGCGCCGCCCTGAGCAACACCAACGGTCTTCACCCTCCAGGTCGTTCCATCGCTCGACACCGTGCGGGTTTGGGTCCCGCGACCCGTCGCAGCAATCACTCGATCTCGAGCATTGACCGGAAGTTCATCCACGCCGATCGCCGCAATCGATGTGCCAGAACGATCAAGACATTGGAATGCGACTCCCTCTACTGATCCGTCTTCGATGCCACGCCGTATGCCAGGAAGTTGTCGGCGATTCGTTTCGCTGGAGCACGTCACTGCGGCTTGGCGCCCATCAGGATCTTGGAAGCGCTGCGCGTAGGTATCAAGGTACTGATCAACCTCAACGCGAACTCGTTGGTCAGTAACAACGTATGTGGTCGTTGCAACAATGATCGCGGTGACGGCAGTAAGCAACGCCATCGCAATTGCGATCTTCCCACGAAGCGTCATGACGCACGCAGGCTGTAGCCAACACCGCGGACGGTCTGAATGATTCTCGATTCATTGCCTTCTTCGGTCTTGCGCCGCAGATAGCCGATGTACACCGCAAGAGCTTTTGAGTCCGGGCCGAAGTCATAGCCCCAGATCTCGTCATAAATCGAGGAATGTGAAAGAACAACCCCCGTGTTGCGAGCAAGGAGTTCAAGAAGGTCAAACTCGGTCTTCGTTAATTCCATTTCGCGATCACCGCGCCAGGCTCGACGCGCCGCTTCATCGATGACGAGATCGTCGACAGTGATCTGAGCTGGGGCATCTGCTTCATCGAAGGTGCTGCGCCGCAGCAACGACCGAACGCGAGCAAGCAGTTCGTCGAGGGAAAACGGCTTCGGGAGATAATCATCAGCTCCGGCGTCGAGACCCGAAACCCGATCGGAAACCTCAGTTCGCGCGGTGAGCACGAGAACCGGAAGACGCGAACCCGCCGAACGCAACCTTCGGCAAACGGTTAAGCCATCCATATTGGGCATTCCGAGATCGAGTAGAAGAAGGTCCACATCTGGACGACTTGCAGCCTCGAGCGCAGCAATTCCTTCGGTAACCGCAGTCACCACGTAGCCCTCAAGTTCAAGAGCTCGGGTGACCGATTCCCGAACCGCCCGATCGTCTTCTGCCACTACAAGGTGTGCGCCCATGGCATCGTTCTAGCCGCCCAGTGTGAGACGCGGGTAAGGGAGTGTCGTCCCCCTCCTCACCGCGCTCTTACCCGCCGCAGACAGGCTCTAACAATGACTCAATCTCGCGTTTTTGGCCTCGATTTCGCTCACATGAAACTTCGACAGGTGAACCTGCGCCTATGGTCAGCCCAATGAATTCACCTCACTCCCCCCGACGCGCGCGGCGCTGGATTACCGCTGGCTTCTTCGCTGCCACCCTTGCGCTTGTTCCTGTACTCGTTGCCTGCGGTTCTTCTTCGAATTCCGATGACACGTCTGCATCAACGAGCACCACCCTGCCCGACGCTCGTACAAGAACACTCGACAAAGTCACCGTCACCGGTGATGTTGGAGGCAAGCCCACAGTCACGTTTGACCCTGCGTTTATTGGCGAGAAAGAGGACAGCCTTGTTGTTGTCCCAGGAACCGGCGCCGAGATCAAGGCCGGACAGCGCGTCACTGCCAATTACGTAGCGATCAGCGGTAACGACGGAAGCGAACTCGACGCGACCTACGGCAAGACGGCGCAAAACATCATCCTCGACCAAAATTCATTACTCGCGCCCGTGTACAACGCAATGGTCGGCCAGCAGGTCGGCGCGCGCATCCTCGTTTCTGCTGATGTCACTGAGC
>JBIIGP010000142.1:0-5400 GCA_044236415.1 Acidimicrobiales bacterium
ATGTTGCTGTAAGCGCTGGCATCGTGACCGAGGCACAGGCAAAACGATTCGCCGAGGTTGGCGTTCATCGTTACAACCACAACCTTGAGACCGCAGAATCCTTCTTTGAAAACGTCGTGACTACCCATACCTGGGCGGAACGTTTCGACACCTGCCAGCTCATTCGCGAGCAGGGCATGGAACTGTGCTGCGGAGTTCTTCTCGGAATGGGCGAGAGCATCGATCAGCGGATCGAGCTCATTGGTCAATTGCGTGCCGTTGATCCCGCTGAGGTTCCCCTGAACTTCCTTAATCCGCGCCCCGGTACACCGTTCGCTGGGCTTCCGCTTACCGAACCGCTCGAAGCCATCCGCTGGATCTCGTTGTTCCGGCTCGGACTCCCGTCAGTCATCCTGCGGTATGCAGGTGGACGCGAAGTCACCTTGCGGGAACTTCAAGCACTTGGTCTCACCTCAGGTATCAACGCCCTCATCGTCGGCAACTATCTGACGACGTTGGGACGCTCACCCGAAGAAGATCTGCAGATGCTGTCTGATCTCCAGATGCCGATCGGCGCGCTGTCCAAGGCCATCTGAGTGTGACCACGACGTACTGCCGTTGGTGCGGCACTGCGATGGCCAAACATCCAGATATTGCGTGTCGGCGCGAACTTGATCCACCGCGGTTCTGCCCGGAGTGCGGACGTCGTTTGCGTGTGAAGGTTCACACCGCTGGTTATGAGGCCGCATGTCGCGACCATGGTGACCTGCTCGATTAACTGGCGGGGCAGGACTGCACGACTGCGCCAGCGGGAGCAATGGGGTCGGGCATCGGCTTGCCTGCGAATCGATCGCCAATCCAGCTGACCATCGAAGTGAATGACGGAGCGATTACGCCTGCATGTGATTGCCCGGCAAACACCCAACGTTGTTCGACCTGTCCGATCTTGCACAGCTGATCGAACAGCGCTGCCGAAGAAACAACAGGAATCTGTTCATCGTTTCCACCGTGAATGATGAGCAGTGGCACGGGGATCGGTGCGGTGAAGGTTCCGGGGTCGTTGTCCTTCAACAACTGATTCCACGCAGGAATCGTTGAGGGATCGGCCTTCTGCAGTTTCGTGAAATCGAGGCCGGCGGCCGCCTTGCCCAGATCGCTGCTGCACATCGTGTCCATGTTGTTCAAAAACTCGAGACCCTCAGGGGTGAGAACCTGAGTGAGGTCGGCCTTTTGATCGCCGTACGCCGCATTCATCGCTGCTGCAACCATTGCGATGTAGTGCTTGTACGGGCTGGTTTGGAGTGCTGCGTTGACGAGAAGTAACTGTGACGGGGGAGCGCCAGCAACGTCGGCAACGAGTTCAATTTCGGGTGCGTAGGTCTTGGCGATGTGTCCGGCAAACATTGCTGCGTGTCCACCCTGGGAATGACCCCAAATGGCGTAACGCTTTGAAGCATTCGCGTTCGGAAAGTTTTGGGCCACACGCACGATGTCGAGAGTGCCGCGGGCTTCGCTCTCGCCAACGATGTACGGGTGACGACCCGGCGTGCCGAGGCCTTCGTAGTCGGTGGCGACGACAAGGTAGCCGGCGTCGAGAAGTCCGTTCGCCATGGTGACGAACTCGGCTGGTTTCAGAGATGGCGCGCACGCGTCGGCGATGCCAGTGGTGCCGTGCGCCCAGGTAATGATCGGCCATCCGCCGCTTGGCGCAGTGCCGTTGGGGATGAGGATGAGTCCGGTGACGGCGATGGCCTCACCATTGATGTTGGTCGAGAGATACATCACTCGAGACATCGAACCTTTGAGGCCTGGAGCATCGGCAGGCTCGGAGCGGATGACATCGCCAGGCTTGCCGGCGGGCAGGGGATCAGGCACGCCATAGAAATCAGGTAGGTCTGGCGACCCCTTCACCATGGTCACCTCGAGTGGTGCCGATGAGGACTTCTGATCGTCCGATGAGCAGCCGATTGCGGCGAACCCGAGGACAGCCGCGAGCAAAATCGCGAGTGAACGCTTGATGGCCATTAATGGTCCTTTCCCCCTGTTGTGGGCACGTTACCGCTGTTACGGACAAAATCTGGAGCTTTTTGGCACCCCGTGGCTTATCCGCACCGATGTCCGACAGGTTGGGTAACCTCATGGGCGGCGAGCGGAGAAGGGGCCACGTCAGAAACGCGTACCCCTGTGGCCACAAAACAGAGTCCTCCGAAACGATCGACCTCAAAGTCTTCGGCCAAAGCCGGATCACGATCGTCCTCGACGCGCAAAGCGCCCACCAAGAATTCCACCGCAAAGAAGCCCGCCGCCAAGCGAGGTTCCGCCGCGCCCAAGGGTCGGTCATCGGCTGCCGCTCGCCCTCCTGCTCCTGGTCCGGTTCGTGAAGCATTCGCTGGTCATGGTCATGACGTATGGGGGGTCGCGCTCATTGCACTTGGGCTGCTGACCGCTCTCGGCGTCTACGGCAACCTTGCTGGTCCGCTCGGCCGCGGACTGGCAGAGGTTGCCGGTGCACTTGTTGGTGGACTTCGCGTCTTCCTTCCACCCGTCCTCGTCGTCGGTGGCGCACTCTTGCTGCGCGGCCCTCGAGACGCGCAAGGCGCACCTCGATTTTCTGCAGGACGTCTTGGTGTCGGCGTTGTATTGATTTTCGTCGCCGTAGCTGGTTTGTTGCATCTGACGAAGGGTCGTCCTGAATTCGGGATGCCTCTCGAGGAGTTCATTGCTGCGGGTGGCTATGTCGGCGCTCTTGTTGGTGCACCACTTGAAAAAGCGCTTGCAGTGTGGGGCGCCGGCCTTGTGTTTATTGCGTTGATTGTTGTTGGTCTCGTGATTGCTACTGGCGTTTCAGTGCGTACTGCTGCCCGCAAAACCGCCGATGGTGTCAAACCTGTGCAGGGTGCGATGAAGCGCGGAATGGGTTCGTTGTTTGAACTCAAGCCCGAAGGCGAAGACGGCGACGATGTCGAGGATGCCATCGTGCCAATCCTTTACGACGGCAGTTCGACTGGCGACGACGCGTGGGACGACGAGGCGGAGCCAATGCTCACAGAACTCATCGACCCTGATGGCGAACCCGCTGACTCATTCGACGATGAATCGCTGCTCTTCGTAGCGGGTTCCGACGATGAGCCCGTTGCCGACGAACTCGATATTCACGTTCCGACTGGCGATGCTCCACCAGCGAAGTCCGAGCAACTCACCATGCCGCTTCCAAAGGAACGCAAAGTCAACTGGAAGTTGCCGCCGCTCAAGATGCTCGACCGCTCAGTTGCGCAACAGGTCGATAAGAAAATGGTCGAAGATCGCGGCCGCCTTCTTGAAGCAGCGCTTGCTGAACACGGCGTGCAAACAAAACTGGTTGGCATGGTCGTTGGTCCGACCGTTACGCGTTACGAACTCGAACTTCTTCCTGGTGTGAAGGTTTCGAAAGTCACGAGCCTTCACAAGGACATTGCGTATGCGATGGCATCACCCGATGTGCGAATCCTCGCCCCGATTCCAGGTAAGCAGGCCATCGGTGTCGAAGTGCCGAACGACAACCGCCAGTTAGTGGCTGTGGGAGACATCCTTGCGTCACCCGAAGCGAAGTCGGCGAAGAATCCCCTTGAAGTTGCGATTGGTCGTGACATTAACGGACGTTCGGTTTTGGCTGATCTTTCGAAAATGCCGCACATTCTTATCGCCGGTGCAACGGGTGCCGGTAAATCCTCGTGCATCAATTCATTGCTTACGTCGATCCTCATGCGCTCGACACCTGATCAGGTTCGTCTGATTCTCATCGACCCCAAGCGTGTGGAACTCGGTCAGTACAACCGCCTTCCGCATTTGCTCACACAGGTCGTGACGAATCCGAAGAAGGCAGCAAATGCGTTGTCTTGGACCGTGAAGGAAATGGAACGTCGCTACGACCTTCTTTCTGAATGTGGTTTCCGCGACATCGATGGCTATAACTCGGCCTTTGATCGTGGCGAGGTTGTCGATCAGCCCGAGATGGGAATCGAATACAACCGCCTGCCGTACATCCTTGTGGTGGTCGACGAGCTCAATGACCTCATGATGGTTGCGGCGCGCGACGTCGAAGAGTCGATTTGTCGAATCGCACAGATGGCTCGAGCCGTGGGCATCCACTTGGTGATCGCAACGCAGCGTCCTTCTGTCAATGTCATTACCGGCGTGATCAAGGCCAACGTTCCTGCACGTTTGGCCTTCGCAGTGTCGAGCCTTGCTGATTCTCGAGTCATCCTCGACCAGGGTGGTGCCGAGAAACTTCTTGGCCGAGGCGACATGTTGTTGCTCGGACCATCGTCGAGCATCGCCCAGCGCATCCAAGGCGCATGGGTCACTGAGGAAGAAGTGCGGGCTGTCGTGGCCGCATGGCGTCAGCAGTCTCCCGAAATCTCCTACGACGACACCGTGCAGGGAAGCGAAGAGTCCTCCACCGGCAGCAGTGCCGGCGGCATGGTCGGTGGCGACGATGACGACGACGATCTGCTGTCACAGGCCATGGAGTTGGTCGTTCGCTCGCAACTTGGTTCGACATCGATGCTGCAGCGCAAACTCCGCGTGGGCTTCGCTCGAGCCGGTCGCCTTATGGATCTTCTCGAACAGCGCGGAGTCGTCGGCCCTTCCGAGGGCTCGAAGGCTCGCACCGTTCTGATGACTCCCGAGGAACTCGACGGAGCGGACTGACGCCTACGATGAACAGATGACCGAGAGTTTCTGGATCGAGACACTCGGCTGTCCCAAGAACGAGGTCGACTCCGACAAATTGGTCGGAACGATGCTGGCCGACGGTTTGGTGCCGGCCGAATCCCCTGAGTTGGCCGACGTCGTCGTGGTCAACACGTGCGCGTTTGTTGAGCAGGCCCGACAGGAATCCATCGACACGATCCTCGGACTCGATTCTGTCCGTGCTCCCGGTGCCCGGCTCGTCGTCACTGGCTGTATGGCTGAGCGCTACGGAGAAGAACTTTCCGAAGCGCTGCCGGAAATCGATTCGGTTGCTGGGTTCGGAGTTCCGGTCACACTTGGCTCAACTCGCGGTTCAAAAACCTCGTTATTTGATTTGCTGAATCTTCCGCGGCCGAAGTCCAGCTCTCCGTGGGCCTACGTAAAGGTTGCTGAAGGATGCGATCGCGCCTGCGGGTTCTGTGCGATCCCAACCTTTCGAGGCAAGCAGCGTTCACGTTCGGTTGACGACATTCTCGCTGAGGTCGATGCGCTTGAAGCTCGAGAGATTGTTCTTGTTGCCCAGGATCTCGCTGCGTACGGTCGCGATCAAGGTGTCGGCCAACGTTCAATAGTGCCGCTTATGAACGCGGTGTCTCAACGCGTTGATCGCGTCCGATTGTTGTATCTCTATCCATCCGATCTCACCGATGAACTCATCGACACGATTTGTGGCAGTGGTGTTCCCTATTT
>JBIIGP010000058.1:0-10314 GCA_044236415.1 Acidimicrobiales bacterium
AAGTAGAGCCTGAATCGCGTTGGCGATTCAGTGGCCGCTGGTGGTCGCGCCCGGTGGCATCACGTCGTTCGCGTCCTGCTGCTCGTAACTAGGGCTCATCGAGGCCGCTCAGCCGAATGCGGCTGATAAGTCAAGCGACGGGTGGCCCGCCATCTCGCTTCTGCCGTTAGCGTTTCGGTCGTGCCTAAGCCGCCGCTGTCCGATCTACGCGTCATCGACATCTCTACAGTTCTTGCCGGTCCCGGTTGTGCTCGGCACCTGGCCGACTTTGGTGCTGACGTCATCAAGGTCGAGCGCCCCGGAAAAGGTGACACCGTTCGCGATATGGGATGGCGCGATCCATCCGACGACGTCACCTTGTTCTGGAAGGTTGCCGGCCGAGGCAAGCGAACGATTGTTCTTGATCTGAAATCCGAAGAGGATTTGTCGGTTCTTCGTCGGTTGCTCGATACGGCCGATGTGCTCGTCGAAAACTTTCGGCCAGGGAAGCTCGAAGCACTAGGACTAGACCCAGATTCGCTTCACGCAACCAACCCCAAGCTGGTGATCACGCGCGTGACGGGATTCGGTCAGACCGGTCCGTATCGAGATCGCCCTGGCTTTGCGACGCTGGCCGAGGCGATGTCGGGCTTTGCCAACGTGAATGGCGAACCAGACGGCGCACCAACGCTTCCTCCTATCGCTCTCACCGACGAAGTCACAGCGATCGTTGCTGCTTTCGCCACGATGGTGGCAGTGCACTCAGGGGTCGGGCAGGTCGTCGACGTCAACCTTCTCGAGTCGATGCTGCATCTGATGGGCCCACTGCTCTCGGCCAACGCTCTTACCGGTTACGAGCAACCACGTCTGGGTTCAGGAATTCCGTATTCGGTCCCGCGCAATACCTATCAGTGCTCCGATGGGAAGTGGGTTGCGATTTCGACGACTGCAGAGTCGATTGCGCAGCGATTGATGACGTTGGTAGGCGCTCCTGATGATCCGCGGTTCGACGGATTCGAGAACCGCGTTGCCAATCGTGATCTCATCGATGAGATCGTTGGCGAATGGGTGTCACAACGGCCTCTCGAACTTGTACTTGCTGAAGCGGAACGCGCCGAGGTTGCGGTTGCGCCGGTCTACTCAATGGCTGACGTTGTGAACGATCCACATCTCCGTGAACGCAACGCGATCATCGAAGTCGATGGCGTCCCTATGCAGAATGTGATTGCTCGCTTGTCAGCGACGCCCGGCGCAGTTCGTTTTGCAGCCCGTGGTCTTGGAGCCGATACCGACGAGGTGATTGCGGAACTCGACGACTGACGTCGTCAGTTTCGAGTTTCAGCAACGAGCGCGGCGATGTCGCTCATGATGTGTCCGAGTTCGAAGTCTTTGGGTGTGTAGACCCGAGCGACTCCGGCCGCAAGCAACTTGGGGCGGTCATCTTCAGGGATGATTCCGCCGACAATGACGGGACAGGTCACGCCCTCGGCCCGGAGTCGTTCGACGACATCGGGAACCAGTTGCATGTGGCTTCCGGAAAGAATTGAAAGTCCGACGACATCGACGTCTTCGTCCCGAGCAACTGCAGCAATCTGCGTTGGGGTGAGACGGATGCCTTGATAGATGACTTCCATGCCGGCATCACGCGCTGCGACGGCGATCTGTTCAGCGCCATTGGAGTGACCGTCGAGGCCAGGCTTGCCCACAAGGAACCGTGGAGGGCCGCCGGCCATGGTCTTGACTCGTTCAGCAAGGGCCCGAAGATCCTCAGGAAGTTTGCCGACGCCTGCAGCGGCAGCAACTCCGGTTGGGGCGCGATATTCGCCGAAGACCTCACGCAATGCGCCCGCCCATTCGCCCGTGGTTCCGCCGGCAACTGCCAATGCGATGGTGGCGCTCATGATGTTTTCATCGGTGAGGGCAACGCGGCGCAGTTCAGCGAGAGCGGCATCGACGGCAGCGCTGTCGCGTGTGCTTCGCCATGCCTCAACCTCGTCAATGGTCTGGGCTTCGACTGCAGGGTCGACGCGAAGGATTGATTCGTCACCCGAGAGCGGGGAGTCGGCAGCTTCAGTGAACTTGTTGACACCAACGACGACTTGCTCGCCCGTTTCGATGCGACGAACGCGCTCGGTGTTCGACGCAACGAGGCGACCCTTAAGTTCTTCGATCGCGGAGAACGCTCCACCCAACGCGAGAACTTCGTCGAGTTCAGCGCGCGCCGCGGCCACCAATTCATCAGTGAGACCTTCGATGACATGGGAACCATTGAAAATGTCCTCGTATTCAAGGAGGTCGGATTCAAAGGCAAGAACTTGCTGCATGCGAAGTGACCATTGCTGATCCCATGGGCGGGGGAGACCAAGTGCTTCGTTCCATGCGGGAAGCTGGAGCGAACGAGCACGCGCGTCTTTTGAAAGCGTGACTCCGAGCATCTCCAGAACAATCCGCTGCACGTTGTTTTCGGGCTGAGCCTCGGTGAGTCCGAGTGAGTTCACCTGCACGCCGTAGCGGAAGCGCCGAGCCTTGGCATCAGTGACGCCGTAGCGCTCAAGGCAGATTTCATCCCACATCTTTGTGAAGGCGCGCATCTTGCACACTTCTTCAACAAAACGAATGCCTGAGTTCACGAAGAACGAAATGGATGCAACGACCGCAGGCATGCGTTCGGCAGGAACCTGGCCACTGTCGCGTACTGCATCGAGAACATCGATCGCCGTTGCTAGCGAGTACGCAATTTCCTGAACCGGTGTGGCTCCGGCTTCTTGCAGGTGGTAGCTGCAGACGTTCATCGGGTTCCACGCCGGAATGTTTTCTGAACACCACGCAACCATGTCGACGATGAGTCGACGGGAAGGCTCTGGCGGGAAGATGTACGTTCCGCGCGAGAGGTATTCCTTCACGATGTCGTTCTGAGTTGTTCCGCGCAGTTCGCTTGAAGCAACACCATTCTCTGCGGCGTAGGCGACATACAGCGCAAGCAGCCATGCTGCAGTCGCGTTGATCGTCATCGAAGTGTTCATCCCGCCAACGGGGATGCCTTCAAGGAGTTCACGCATATGGCCGAGTTCGGCGACGGGAACGCCGACCTTGCCAACTTCTCCGCGCGAGCGTGGATCATCGGGGTCGTAACCGGTCTGGGTTGGAAGATCGAACGCAATCGACAAGCCGGTCTGGCCCTTGGCCAAGTTGGTTCGGTAGAGCTCGTTCGAGGCGCGCGCAGTTGAGTGCCCCGAGTAGGTGCGCATCATCCAGGGACGGTCAGCCGATCGAATCGATTCTCCAGAAGGGGTCGAGCTCATGTCTCCATGGTCGCCCACTGGTGGTTGCTTTGTCACGGTGACACCTCTGAAGTGAAGGGGCGAACGGGAATTGCTAAGGCATTGGCAAGCAGAGACAGGTACTCAGCGCGTGGAATTTCGATCGCCCCGAGGCTGGCCAAGTGTGGAGTGAGCCACTGGACATCAAGGAGGATCACGCCTCGCGAGCGCAAATGATCGACGAGCCCGACGAGTGCCACCTTGGAGGCATCACGGGAATGATGAAACATCGACTCGCCTGCAAACAGTCCGCCGATATGGATGCCATAGAGGCCACCGACGAGCTCGCCCGTCAATCGGTCGCGAGTCTCTACTGAGTGCGCCCATCCCAATCGGTGAAGTTCGCGATAGGCGGAGTCAATGGCCGATGTAATCCACGCACCATCGCGATCGGGATTGGCACACTCACGAACAACTTGATCAAACGCTGTATCGATTGTGATGTCGTAACGGTCCATCGACTGTCGCAGGGAACGCGACATGCGCAGTGCATCAAGCGGGAGAATTCCGCGCGGGTCTGGTGACCACCACCCAACGGTCGGTCCGTTGTCGAATGGCATTGGAAAGATTCCCGCTCGATACGCGCCAAGCACAGTGCCGGGCTCGAGGTCGGCGCCGATGCCAACGAGACCACTTTCGTCGGCGGTATCGGGATCGGGGAATTGCCACTGCGAATGCGGTGGCGCGATAGGCAACACGACTAATCGGTCATCGACGATGACGAAGGCTTACTTGCGGTAGTCGTAGAAACCAATGCCCGACTTCCGACCGAGGTGGCCGGCAGTCAGCATGCGACGAAGGCGCGGTGCCGGAGAGAAGTTCGGATCGCGGAATTCGTCATACAGCGCGTCGAGGATGGCAACCGAAGTATCGAGTCCGACAAGGTCAAGGAGTTGCAGCGGTCCCATCGGGAAGTTGCAGCCGCCCTTCATTGCGGTGTCGATTGCATCGCGAGACGCGACGCCGTTCTCAAGCAACTTGACTGCGTTGTTGAGATACGGGAAGAGGAGCGCGTTCACAATGAAGCCGGCGCGGTCGGCAACTTCAACGGGGTCCTTCCCGCAAGCCTGTGCGAATGCGGTGACAGCGGCAATGGTTGCGTCGTCGGCCGTCATCGGGCGAACGATTTCAACAAGACTCATTGCCGGTGCCGGATTGAAGAAGTGAACGCCGCACACCTGGCCCGGACGGTTGGTGGCCATGGCCATCTCGACGACCGGGAGCGTCGAAGTATTCGTGGCGATGATGGCGTCGGCCTTGACGATGCCATCGAGCTCGCGGAAGAGCGCCAATTTCACATCAAGGTCTTCGACAACCGATTCGAGGACGAGATCGCAATCGGCAAGGTCGGAGAGGTCGGCGGTTGCGGTGACGCGTGCGGCGATGGCATCGGCGTCGGCTTGTTCACGGCGGCCCTTCTCAACCTGTCGGGCGAGTGACTTCTGTAAACCAGCGAGCATCGCGTTGGCGCTGTCGATCGAACGGGAGCGCAGGACCACGGTGTGGCCGGTGCTGGCGGCTACTTCGGCGATGCCTGATCCCATAATTCCGGATCCGATGATTCCGATTCGTTCGATTGCCACAGCCATTCCTCTTTCACTGGTCACCGGCCATCCCGGAGAGCGCCAGAGGTTACCGCTGGGTAGGTTTCGGTGCTCAATGCCGACCCTGACGGCCGTAATCGGTGCCCCCACTAGCGTGCTCATCGTGTCGACCCGCAAAACAGTGATCGTCGAAGGTCAGCGCCGGTTCCCCAAAGCCGTCGAAGAGGAACTCGGCCGCCGTCATGCTCAGGCGTTGGCCGCGTCAAGCAGTCGAGTCCTTGACCTTTCCGATCCCGGGGCTCGGAGCATTCTTCGCGAGGCCATCGACAACGGGGCCATGCCTGGTGGAAGCCAATGGGACACCGTGGTCTCTGTTGCCGAACTGATTCGCTTTCCCGATCTCACCGCTTCGCTGAATGCAATCGACGCGCTCTTGGCCCCAGGTGGCCGATTGCTCGCCATTGAACCAGTAGTTCGTCCCGGCACTCTTCGCGTGTTCGGTCTTGCGCCCTGGTCAGCAACCCGTTCGGTGCGCGGATTTCATGTCGGTCGCGACATCGCTGCTGCATTGCGTACAACGCCGCTCATGAATGACGATATTGACCGTTTCACTTTGTCGACAGCCGTTGTTCCTCTCCGACACTTTGTGTCGGTGAGTGCTCGTCGTGCCGTCACCGTCCCGGAGGTACATCAATGACCGGACCACTCGCACTTGTTGGCGGAGGAGAATTTTCGGAAGGGTGCACCTTCGACTCGGAACTTCTCGCCGCTGTTGGTGCAACTGAAGTGACACTGCTTGCCACGGGTTGGGCCTATGAAAACCCGCAGAAGTCAGTTGCCGCTGCGCGCGAATGGTTTGCCAAGCTAGGCGCAACCGTTCGCGAAGTTCCTGTCTATTCGCGCACCGACGCGCTCAATGCCGACAACATTTCTGCTGTCGCAAACGCAAAGTTCTTGTATCTCACCGGTGTCTCGCCGATGCACATCAGATCGGTCTTGAAAGACACCCCGACCTACGACGCGCTTCTTTCCTCGTGGCGTGGCGGTGCCGCGCTTGTGGGTAGTGGCGCCGGCGCCGATGTGCTGTGCGACCCAATGGTCGACACACGCGGCGGAGCGTTCACCGTTGGGCTTGGGTTACTGCCCGGCGTTGCGGTTATTGCCCGCAGCGATGAATGGTCGCCCGACAAAGTTCGACGCACGATTGACCTTGCATCTGCTGGTGTCGTTCTGCTTGAACTGCCGACATGCACCGCCGTTATTGATGACATCGGAACTGGCGGCTGGCGCGTCGCGGGTAAGGGCAACGTGATCGTTCACCGGGACGGAAAACTCTCTGACATTTCTGCGCTTCCTGAGGCCGTCAGCTAAGCGAAAGTGTCTGCGTTAGTTCGGCGTTGTCCCTGGGGTTGCCGATGGGGATGCCGAAATAAGGTCGACGACAAAGATCAGCGATTCATCAGGAGCGATGCCGCCTTGGCCGGTTGAGCCGTAGCCAAGATCAGCCGGGATGACGAGAAGTCGGCGACCATTTGGCTGCATTCCAACCAGGCCTTGGGCCCAGCCAGTGATGACCTGGTTCAGGGGGAAGGTGATCGGCTTTCCGCTTGCCCATGAGGAATCAAAGATCTTTCCTGTTGAGCAGGACACGCCGATGTAGTTCACGGTGACGGAATCTCCAGCAACGACTGGCGTGCCGGTCCCCGTGATGAGGTCCTCCACAACAAGCGACGTGGGTACTTCGCCAACCGGCATGGTCACTTCAGGTGCACCAGCTGGAAGCGTGTCGTTGAATGCGACACACGGCTTCCCTGCCGCTGAAGGGAGCGTCTCGGCGGAAACGGTTGTGGAGGTCGCAAGCGTGGTGGTCGTGGTTGCTGCGGTAGTCGACGTCGAACTGTTGTCGCTCAGCCCAATGAACAGGGCTGCGGTAGCAACGACGACGACGGCTGCACCAATGATCGAAAAGAGTCGGCGTCGTCGCTGATCGCGTCGATCCAATGATCGTTCAACATTGAGGCGGGCCTGATGTCCAGCCTTTTGGCGTTCACGCTTTGCGGTTCCCATCGGGCGGGGACGCTAGCAAGCCGGGGGCGACGACGGCGATCGCACCGATGAATCAACGGTGCCGCACTCACCGCAACGCCGAGGTTCAGCCCGGGATTGCTCCACTCCGAACGACGGAGATCGAGGTAATCGTGACGAGTGCCGTAGGCATCCCGGACTCGCTCGCGAGTTGGTTTATTGCCGTGAGCGTCGTGTCGCCGCTCAGCATGATGCCGAGGGGTGTGACTTGCTGATTGTTGTCGGCGGCCTGATCAAACGTGGCAAAGACCAATTGGCCGCCGATGCCGTTCGACGCAGAAGCCGGTGTCATCGAAAGTGCACCGGGGGTGAACACGGTTCCCTTTTCCTGGATCTCACCCGGAATGGCAAACCCAGGTTGTGTTGATCCGTCGATGAATTCCATGCCTGCGGTGAATGAAGCCCGGTTGCGCACGTCGGTGATTGGTTGCCCGTCGTAATAGTGATAGCGGGCGAGCACCACAAAAGTGTTCACCGTTTGTGGTGACACTTTTGGATTGAGTTGCACCGTCATCACGCCCTTCGTGGTCGTGATGGTGGCGGTATAGAAGTAGTTGTTGTCGATGCATGTGGGCGGCGCAGTTTCAAACGTTGTGGTTCGAGCGGAAGAGCCGTCCTCGGCGGGACATGGGGTTGCTCCTGTGAGCGTTGCCCCGAGTGGGACTGCCGGTGGGACGATTCCGGACCTCTGCAACGTGGTTGATGTCGGAACCGTTGTGGTTGGCGTCGAAGATCTTGTTGTTGCGCTCATGGAGCCCAAAACGGCTCCGAGGGTTGAGAGCACGACAATGATTGCGACGCCTCCTGCGGCAATCTGCTTGCGGCGACGAGCTTTCCGCTGTCGGGCGGTCGCTGCGGCCTGCGCCTTCTGGCGGGCTACGTGTCGCTGTCGACGGTCCGAGGTACGAGCCATGGACAGAGAACCTACAAGCGAATTGGGTCGGGGCCGAGGCTGGTTCGAAGGGCGGGCCGACGCTGTTTCGAAGCGGAGTCGGGGCGGCCGGTAGCGTTGCGATCCGTGGCTCTCCTTGTTCAGAAGTTCGGTGGCACCTCGGTTGGTGATCCAGAGCGCATGCGCGCCGTGGCAGCCCATGTGGCGCGCACGGTTCGAGACGGCAATCAGGTCGTGGTCGTGATTTCCGCGATGGGCAAGGAAACAGACGATCTGCTTCGAATTGCTGCTGAAGTTTCCGACACCCGGCCCGGTCGCGAGATGGACATGCTCGTGACCGCAGGCGAACGCAAGGCCATGGCTCTGTTGTGTATGGCCATTGCCGATACAGGCATTGAGGCTGAATCGTTTACCGGCTCACAAGCTGGTTTCCTCACTGACTCCACCTATCGCAACGCGAAGATCGTCGACGTCAAGCCCGCTCGCGTCGTCGAAGCGTTGGCAGCAGGACGGGTTGCAGTGGTCGGCGGCGCGCAAGGTGTTTCCCCCGAAGCCAATGTGACGTTCCTTGGCCGGGGAGGATCTGACACAACTGCAGTTGCGCTTGCGCACGCGTTGGGCGCAGATTCCTGCGAGCTCTACACCGACGTAACCGGCGTGTTCACTACCGATCCGCGCATCGTGTCGAACGCCCGCAAGATGGAAAAAATCAGTTTTGATGAATTGCTCGAGATGACGGCAAACGGTTGTCCCAAACCTGCAATGCGTTCTGTGGAGTTCGCCCGTACTCACGGTGTCGATCTTCATGTTCGCTCAGCATTTTCTTGGGAAACCGGAACGATCGTCACCAAGGAGGATGACACCATGGAACAGGCAATTGTTTCTGCCGTTGTGCACGATGCCGATGAAGCAAAGGTCACGATCGGCGGTGTTGCCGACCGTCCCGGTATCGCGGCGCTGATGTTCCGCGCCCTTGCCGACTCAAACATCAATGTCGATCTCATCGTGCAGAACACATCCGATCATGGTGTTACCGATATTTCGTTCACCGTTCCGCACAGTGAACTCGATGCTGCAATTGCAATCTGTGAACAGCACACCGCAGATATCGGTGCGACGCGGGTTAACGGTGATCCCGCAATCGCGCGCGTTAGCGTTGTTGGTGCGGGAATGAAATCGCACCCGGGCGTTGCCGCGACGGTGTTCGAGACGCTTGCGGCCAACAACATCAATATTGAGATGATTGCGACGTCAGCGATTCGTGTGAGCTGCGTGGTGGCCGAGGCCGATGTCGAGCGAGCGGTCATCGCCTTGCACGATGCCTTCGGCCTCGCTGACGGACCCGTCTACGTCGACTAACCCCAACTGGGGTTTGAGGCTCTATTTCGGGAGTTTGGCGCAACTCGCGAAACTCGTTGGTGGAGCCCTGCGGGGTGACCACTAGGGTTTCTGCCCTTATGCGTATCGGTATCGTCGGAGCAACCGGTCAGGTGGGTGGCGTCATGCGCGCCGTTCTCGCTGAGCGTCAGTTCCCAGTTTCTCAACTTCGTTTGTTCGCTTCGGCCCGCTCTGCTGGTCGTCGTTTGCCGTGGGCCGATGGTGAGGTCGTCGTCGAAGACGCCGACACGGCCGATTACTCCGGCCTCGACATTGTCTTGTTCTCTGCCGGTGGCGGAACTGCATTGGCGTTGGCCCCGCGGGTCGCTGAATCCGGTGCCGTCGTCGTTGACAACTCCTCTGCATGGCGTATGGATCCCGACGTCCCGCTCGTTGTGCCCGAAGTAAACGCACACGCGCTCGATTCCATTCCGAAGAACATCGTGGCGAATCCCAATTGCACGACGATGGTCGCAATGCCAGTGCTAAAGCCGCTCGATATCGAAGCGGGATTGCGCGCCCTTACCGTCACCACCTTCCAGGCAGTGTCGGGAGGCGGGCTCGCCGGAACAGCGGAACTCGATGATCAGATTCGCAAAATCGGTGAGGGTGCGCCTGCACTAACGATGTCGGGAACCGCTATCGAAATGCCGATTCCCGAGAAGTTCGCGGCGCCGATTGCGTACAACGTGGTTCCCTTCTGCGGGAAACTGGTTGACGACGGTCGCGGCGAAACCGACGAAGAGCAGAAGTTGCGCAATGAATCGCGCAAGATTCTGGAACTTCCTAACCTTGAGGTCACCGTGACCTGCGTGCGGGTTCCGGTCTATACCGGTCATTCGCTGTCAATCTCGGCTTCGTTTGCCAATTCCATCACCCCGGAAGATGCTCGTCGCCTATTGGTGAAGGCCCCGGGTGTTGAACTGGCCGACATCCCGACACCGCTTATGGCCGCCGGCGTCGACCCCACCTTTGTGGGCCGAATTCGTACCGATCGCACGGTGGAGCACGGTCTTTCGCTGTTTCTTTCTGGCGACAATCTCCGCAAGGGCGCGGCCCTCAACGCTGTGCAGATCGCAGAAGAACTGCTGGCCCGCCGGGGCTGACGTACGACCCT
>JBIIGP010000067.1:0-8889 GCA_044236415.1 Acidimicrobiales bacterium
GGCTCTTTCGTTGTGGTCGGGCTGGCGGGATTCGAACCCACGACCTCTTCGTCCCGAACGAAGCGCGCTACCAAGCTGCGCTACAGCCCGTAAGGAGAGGTCACCCTATCGGACGACCTCGGTTGCGACGAAAGCCGGATCTCAGGCTTGGAAGGCCAGATCGGCAGCGTCGCCCGACCCAAGGGTGATCGGGTCGGCGTAGGCCTCACCGGCCAAAAGTGCGTTGGCTGCCTTGCGCAAACGCAGCGAATCGAGCGGCTTCACGAGGTAGCCGTCGGCATCGCAGCGCTGCACCTGGAACACATCGTGGGCCCGGTCGAGCAGCAGGAGAACGGCCGTGATCGGGATGGCGTCCATGCCTTCTGCGTTGCGAATAGCCATGCATGTGGCGATGCCGCCCATGTTGCCGATCTGCTCGTCGATAATGACGAGGTCGGGGGTCAACTGGGTGATGGCCTGAAGCACATCGATGCCGGCTCGCACTCGGTAGACGTTGGTCGAATCGTCGGCCAAAGCGGCATCGACTTCTTCGAGGATCCAGTCAGCGTCGGTGGCGAGAAGGATGGTGGGCACGGCGCAGACAGTACCGGCTGGCGCCGGTTTCGCCCAACCATCGGGTCAGGGCGTGCCCTCGGGGGTGAGCCACTGGGCAAGGGACGCGAGGCCGTCGAGGTCGTGGACGTCGGTGTCAAGGAAGGGGATCTTCACGACAGCGCCGGCAGGTAATTCATCCGTGAGTGTGGCGAGGACTGTGTCCTGTCCCCCAGCCACAGTTTGCGAGTCGTGCAGCACGCTGATGAAGGGAGCGAGTGGTCCGTCGCCAAGACCGTCGAGGCGGTCTGATCCGAAGGACGGGTGCACGCGGTTCACCACGATCGCATCGACCGCAATGTCGGCCTCGGCAAGCGTTTCGATGAATGTGGCCGCATCGTCGACGGTGTCATTGCGAGGGACAGTCACGAGAACAAACGCGGTGTCTTCGGCAATGAGGAGGTTGTGCACGGCAACCGCCCGGCCTCGGAAACCCTCTTCCATTCCATCGAACGCGGCAAAGAACTCGATTGCATCGTCGACGACTGAAGCGCTCACAACGCGCGCGACTGTGCGCAAGAAACCTTGGGCCGCGAAGTTCACCACCCGTGCAAGCCCGCCGTTTGGGGTGACGAGGATCTTGTAGAGACGATGATCAAGAAACTGTGTGATGCGATCGGGGGCTTCAAGAAAGTCGATGGCGTTGCTGGTTGGGGGAGTGTCGACAACGACAAGGTCGAACCGTTCGTCGTTGTGAAGTTCATACAGCTTTTCCATCGCCATGTATTCGTGGGCGCCCGACATCGAATCAGCGATGTTTCGAAAGAAATCGTTGGTGAGAATGTTTTGGGCTTGTTCTTCGCTGGGCGCGTAGGTGCGAATAAGCCCATCGAATGTTGTCGACGTATCGAGCATGACGGCCCAGAGTTCGCCCTTTGCCGCGACGTCAATTTGTTGTGGTTCGTTGCCGATCGCGCGATCGGGGTCGAATCCCATGGCATCAGAAAGTCGGCGAGCTGGATCGATCGTGACGACACACACTCGACGTCCTCGTTGTGCGGCTTCAAGTGCGAGCGCCGCAGCGGTTGTGGTCTTTCCAACGCCACCGGCGCCAACGCAAACGATCACTGTTTGCTGTTCAAGGAGAGTTGCGAGCGACGTCATGTGTCATCCTCGCTGAGTGCGTCGATATCGACAGAAAGGGCATTCGACAACGTTTCAAGTTCAGCAGGACCGGGCTCGGTTGTGAACACATATGGCGTATGAAGTTGCGCGAGCGGCAAGGCCTCGGAGAGACGCGCGACTTGTTCGTTTTGGCGCGCCGCCCATTTCAGCCGGAACGCTGCGGCATCGCGCAGATTGGCGATATCTGCAGTTGAAATTTTTGGAGCGTTGGCAGCGACGAGTGCGTCGAAGTCATTTGAAAGCCCTTCGGGAACAGGAACAAGACCGTTCACGATGACGGGCCCGAGGGCGACGCCAATTTCCTCTTCGAGCGCGAACGCAGTCTCAATAACTTCGTTGACTGGTGTTTCCTCGGCGAGGGTCACGAGCATGACGCGGCATCGTTCCGCGTCAGCGAGCATCTCAAGTACGTCGTCTGCCTGAGTGGCAATAGGGCCGGCCCCGACTGCACCGCGCAGACCGGTGGGCGATTGCAGGAAAGCGACCGCATGACCTGCAGCCGGAGCATCGAGGACGATGAGGTCGGCTGTTCTTGATGCCTCGAACGCTTTGACCCGACCTAGCACCAGCAGATCCCGAATACCCGGGGCCGCCGTGGTCACCACTTCGATGGCCCCGGTGGACATCAAGCGTCGGGTGATGCGGGCCAAGCCATGGTCGGCCAGATACTCGGCCAAAGCCTCGTCAGGGGTGACCAGACGGCCTCGGACATCGGCATCCCCGGCAGGTCCACCCCCGGCGTGGAGGGTCTGTTCAAGGCCAGTGAGTTCAGGTGCCGCGAAGAGACGGCTGATCGGGCCACCGGGGGTCAGGCGGACCAAAAGGGTGGACAATCCGGCCCGAGCGGCAGTCCGGGCCAGGGTGGCGGACATGGTGCTTTTGCCCACGCCTCCCTTCCCGGCCACGATGAGGACCCGTGATGCTGCGAAAAATCGTGCAGGGTCCATATTCCCCTCGGAGGCTCGAGATGCGCAGACTACCTAGCTTTGCCGCTATCACCGCTGTCGTGGCGTTGATGCTCGGAGTCATCGGGTTTGTCGTGAGCGCGATGTCGAGCCCTGTCTCAGCCGAGACCTCCACCACGATCATCAACGAAGGTGGCCCCGACGGATTCGTTGCCGTCGTGAAGGTCAGCGGTCTTCTCGATCCGGTCATGGTCGATTTCATTCGCACGTCGATTGAAGAAGCGAATGACGAAGGCGCGGTCGCGCTCATTCTTCAAACCGATTCAAATGGCGTTGTTGTCGAAGAGTCCGTCTTTGCTTCGTTGTTGAACGAGATGCTCGCGTCATCAATTCCGGTTGATGTTTGGGTGGGACCCTCGGGTTCGGATCTCACGGGCCAATCCGCGCAACTTATTGGTGCTGCCAATCAAGTTGGTATGGCCCCGGGTTCTCGACTCGGTAACGCCGGACAACCAGTGATCGATGGCCTTGATACGAAACGATTGTCGCCAATTGCTGACAAAACAGTGAGCGCTCAAGAAGCAGCAGACCTCGGCATCACAACGGTTGAGGCGCCAACGATTGGCGATTTCCTTGTGAATTTGCCCGGTGTTGCGACTCGTGAGGTCACTGCCGAAAACGGGGAAACTCGCCGCGAACCAATCACCCAGGTCCGTTTCGGTCAACTCTCACTGGCATCGAATCTCATGCATACGGTTGCGAGCCCTGCGGTGGCGTATCTGTTGATCACCGTTGGTCTCGCATTGCTGCTCTTTGAACTCTTCACCGCTGGCGTTGGTGTTGCCGGCGTTGTTGGTGCAGGCGCATTCATCTTGGCGGGATACGGAATGTGGGTGTTGCCGACGAATTGGTGGGCGTTTGTCGTGCTTGCAGTTTCGATGTTCGCGTTCGCGGTAGATGTACAAACTGGCGTTCCGAGAGTGTGGACAGGCATCGGCATCGTTTTGTTCGTCGTGTTTTCGTTTACCGTCTTCGACGGAATGTCGCTGTCGTGGATCACGTTGCTTGTCGCGATCCTGGGCATCGTTCTGACCTTCCTTGCCGGCATGCCGTCGATGGTTCGTACTCGCTTCTCGACTCCAACCATCGGGCGTGAATGGATGATCGGAGAGATGGGCCGAGCCGTCACGGGGATCAACCCCGACGGCGTTGTCCAGATCCGTGAGGCCCTTTGGCGGGCCTCGACCAATCGCTCCACCCCAATCGAAGAACTCGAACGAGTGCGGGTTGTGAGCATCGACGGACTGGTTCTTGAGGTCGAGCCTGAAGTGGGTGCAGCCAAGGACTACCGAGATCGTTCTCCTCGCTCCGATGCCAAGGGAGATAAGGAATCCCCCGAGGTCACGGACCCTGAGTCAGACCCGGTTCAGGACTCCGACTGACCCCGTTTTCATCCCATTCACCGGGATGTGACATTCGTCGCTTTTTTTCTTGCAATGCGCGCCGGCCCCGTTGTACGTTCGCCATCCGGAGTAGGGAGGCAGTACTGCAATGAGTGTTCAGCGAATTGAAGACGACTGGCAGATGAAGGCGGAATGTCGTGGGCCACAGGCTGTGGTCTTTTTCCCGCCCTCACAGTTCGAGCGCAAGGAAGACAAGCTCCAGCGCGAGAACCGTGCCAAAGAGATCTGCACTGAGTGTTCGGTGCGCACCGATTGTCTTGACTACGCCCTGTCGATCCGTGAACCGCACGGCATCTGGGGTGGACTCAACGAACTTGAACGAAAGGCCCTGCTCACGCAGCACGCGGTCTGAAGGCCTGCGACGTTGGTTCGGGGGGACCAATGCTCGCTGCAGACCCAGCGTCGGGTCCGGTTCGTCCGGCCCGGCGCTGGGGCATTTTTGCGGTGATGTTGTTTCGTAGCGGCGTTGGCGACGGCGATTGAAAGGTCCTCGCCGATACGCTCTCGGTGTGCTCTTGTTTCTGTTCTGCGTGTTCGTCGTGTTCCCGCTGATTGAGTTGGGTGTTGTTATCGCGGTCGCAGGCTGGATCGGAATTGTTCCGACGATCGCCGCTCTCATCGCGATGAGTGCCGTCGGTGTTTGGTTGGTAAAGCGCGAGGGCCTCGGTGTTGTGCGTCGCACACGAGAAGCGATGAATCGAGGCGAGGTTCCCGGCGGAGAAATGCTCGACGCCGCCATGCTCACGATCGCCGGATTTCTCTGCTTCGTCCCGGGATTCATTTCAGGAACGATCGGACTCCTGTTGCTCATCGGGCCACTACGGCGCCCGGTCGGTCGTCGCATTGTGCGTCGGTGGACGCGTGTCGGTTCGTTCGTCGGCATGTCTCGCCGCCGCAGCACCGTCGAGGTCCAATGGATTGGTGACGTGACGCCAACAACTCCTCCGGCAACTGGGCCAATTGAAATTGGTCCTGTTCGTGACTGACGCAAGCGCAACGTTCACTACCGAACCACCGTTGGTGCACGACAAGCCTCAGGTGATTTCGCCTCTCGTTCGTCGGATCACCGCCGCGAATCCCAGCCACATGACTGGCCCTGGCACGAACACCTATCTCGTGGGAAATGACGAAGTGCTCGTGATTGACCCGGGCCCCGAAGACGACGTGCACACGAAAGCCATTCTGAAAGCGGCCAAGGGTCGTATTCGTTGGATCATGTGCACGCACACCCACCCCGATCATTCGCCAGGTGTCCCCGCCCTTAAGGCCGAAACCGGCGCAGAAGTTATGGCCTGGAGCAATCGCGGTGGCCTTCGCACCGACCGTCGCCTCAGCGACGGCGATCAACTTGTCACCGACGAGTTCACGATGACTGCAGTGCATACGCCAGGGCACGCAGGCAATCACTTGTGTTTCTTTCTTGAGGACGAACGCATGCTGTTCTCAGGCGATCACATCATGCAGGGCTCAACGGTTGTGATTACGCCTCCGGACGGCGATATGGGGGCCTATCTCGAGTCGTTGGCGAAGGTGCGGGCGCTGAATCTGAAGGCGATTGCTCCGGCCCATGGCCATGTCATCACTGATCCGAATGCGGTTATTGATTGGTATGTAGCCCATCGACTCGAACGCGAAGCGCAGTTGCATGGCTTGCTGATTCAGATGGGTAGCGCGCGTATCGCGCAACTCGTCGAAGCAGCGTATGTTCCACTCGATCCCGTGCTCATCCCAATGGCGAAGCGTTCGGTTCATGCGCATCTGCGCAAACTTGCCGACGAAGGCAAAGTCGAAGGCAACGGCGCCCGCGGTGTGTGGTCGGTTGTTTGACCGCTGTTGAGGAAGCGATCAATCCGGTGGATGGTCGGGGAAGCGGTCGTAACGCCACAACACGGGGAACAGCATGATCCAGCAGATCACGACACCGATTGTGGCAACGCCGCCAAAAACGACCGCGCGTCCCGTGCCGAGCAACTGACCAGCTACTCCTGACTCGAAGGCACCGAGCTCGTTCGAGGCTCCGATAAAGACACCTTCGACCGCCATGACGCGACCGCGAGCCGACGACGGCGTCACCAACGGAACCAGCGTGCTTCGGATGAACACGCTTACCGAATCAGCAGCGCTTAACAACATCACACTGAGGAATGCGATCGCGAAATTGTGCGTCACTCCCAACGTGATCGTGAACACGCCGAAAAGGGCGACAGCGATGAACATAATCGGCCCGGTTCGTCGCTGAATCGGTTTGAGGCTCAGTGCAATCGTGACAACTGCTGCGCCGATGCCACCTGCAGCACGCAACCAACCCAGTCCCACAGCACCAACGCCCAATCGGTTTTCCGCGATTGCCGGTAGCAGCGCAACTGCGCCACCGAATAACACCGCGAAGAGGTCGAGTGAAATCGCGCCAAGCAGCGCTGGATTCCGTCGAATGACGCGGAAGCCTTCGAATGCTTCGTGGAATGTCCGTTTCTTCTTCTTGTTCTCGGCATTCGAAGTGAGGTTGGGAGTGAGCGATTTGTGAGCGATGTGGTCAGCGTTTTGCTCGCCGAGAACGTCGAGCATTTCTGCAGGTCGCATTTCATCGCCGAGGTCAATCATTGACGCTTCGTGGTCGCCAGCCAACGCGTTTCCGGGGGTGATGCGATCCGGACGGGGCCGAGCGAATTGAATGAGCACGGCACCCACTGCGGTCAGAACCATGCACGCAATGAATGGCCAAGTTGGTGAAACGACAAAGAGAAAGCCGGCGATTACCGGACCAACGATGGCGCTGGCTTGCCAGCAACCCACATGAAATGCCGTGAGTCGAGGGATGCTGCCATCGGGCGCAATATCGGCGGGCATGGAACGGGTTGCCGGGCTCACAAACGCGCGACCGATACCAAAGATGATCACGATGACAAAGATCGGCAAGGTGGCTGTGGGTTGTGTTGCGATGTACCAGACGAGCATGCCGGAGGCGAGGACTTCGACGCCCAGTCCGATCGATGCGACATGGCGGCGGTCGAAACGATCGGCAACTGAACCAGTCACCGTCATGAGGAGGAACGCTGGTGCGAACTCGGCCAGACCGAGAAGACCAAGATCAAGATCGCGTCCGGTCATGTCGTAGATCTGTTTGCCAAGCGCCGTGATCTGAATCATCGTCGCAATGGTTGATGCCACCGAAGCCAACAAGAACGGCGTGACCGAACGAGTGCGCAGCAGTTGTTTGGCCGAGATCGTTTCTGCCATAAAGGTCAGTACTCGACGCGGTAGTCGAAACCCTCTTCGGCAGCGCGCCGTTCGGCCTTGCCGGCAAGACGAAGATTTTCGAGGTGGGCGTACGTCTCGCTATCGGCCATCGGGCCACGACTGCGGGGAGAGAACAAGTACTCGGACCACTTCGTGATGGGAGCCCAGCCCGCTTCGGGAGCCGCGTCAACAAGAAGTTGAAGACGAGTGGCGTGATGGTCCTTGATGGACTCGCAGCGACCAGGAAGATCGCCGAATGGATGACCATGGGCCGGCAAGACGGTGGTGACCCCTTCGAGACCAGCAACCTTGTCGAGGTTCTTCAGGTAATTCGAGAGCGGATCGCCACCCATGAAACCAGCGATGTGTGGCGTGATGGTGGGTAGAACATGATCGCCCGAAAGTAAGACGCCATCTTCGGGGTTCCACATACACAAATGATCGTGTGTGTGGCCCGGGGTAAACACCGCAACCCAATCGCGATCACCCATACGAACTCGTTGCGAATCGTCAACCACGATTGTGGGGCGTGGAGCTTTCATCCACGACACCTCTTCGATGCGACCGTCGGCGATGGCGGCGCGGATGCGGTCGCGGAATGCCTTGAAGCCCGGGAAGGCTGCTTCCATATCGGCCTCGTCGGTGTTGCCAATGGCATCAAGGATGGTTCCAGCTTCAACAGCGTCGGCGGGATCAAGCGGCTCAAGCGGTGTTTCATCGAGGTCGAGAAGATCAGTCCACTTGCGGAACATTGTTGATGTCAGGACATCGGCGTGACTTGCTTCGACAATTCGATGTGCGCCGCCGAAATGATCAGGATGCGAATGAGTGATGTAGACGGTGTGCACTCGCGCCAGCGGGATGTTTGCGTCGCGCATTCGGTCTTGCAACGCGGCCCAGGATTCGTCACTGGGGAGACCGGGATCGACGAGTGTGAACCCGCGTGAGTCTTCGATGGCGTAGGTATTCACATGGCCGAGGCCGGTGAAGTCGGTGGGAAGTTGCAGGCGCAGGATGCCGCGCGCGACTTCAGTGATTTCGGTGGAGGCGTCTTCTTGTTCCTGGCGCGGCACGCGTGGCGCTTCTGCGCTGTGTGCATGCCCGCTGTGATCGTGTGCGTCCCCCATGACGTTCCGACACTACCGCCCGACGGCGGCGGGCCTATCAGCCGTTGGATTCCGCGGCGGGGCCTGTCGCATCGAGGAGACAGAACGTGTCTCGGTAGTAGCGGAGTTCGAAAACGCTCTCCCGGATGTCGTCAAGGGCGCGATGGCCCTCGGCTTTGCGGGGGGCGTCTTTGAGGAGGGCGGGGTTCCACCGTTTGATGAGTTCCTTGAGGGTCGAGACATCAACCGATCGATAGTGAAGAAAGTTTTCGATCTCGGGCATATAGCTGGCGAGGAAGCGGCGGTCGGTTCCGATGGAGTTGCCGCACAGGGGGACGGTTCGGGGCTCGGCGATGTACTCGCGCAGGAAGGCCATCGTTGCGTCGTTGGCCTCTTGGAGGCTGATAGTCGACGCCTCAATCTCGGGAAGCAGCCCACTGCGGGTGTGCATCTTGACGACGA
>JBIIGP010000143.1:0-5382 GCA_044236415.1 Acidimicrobiales bacterium
GAGACTCCGCGAGTTTCGCAGCGAACGATCGTGCTGGGGTCGCTCACACTCGTCACGTTTGTCCTCTTGGGATGGCGATTCGCAGATGCATCATGGCTTGAGCTCCTTGCCTACCTCGCCGGTTTCGCTGCGTTGCTTCTGGCCAGCGCCATCGATTTCACCGAATATCGACTTCCTGACGTTGTCGTGCTGCCCACGCTGGCGATCGGTCTGCTCCTCGTAGTGATCCTCTCAGTGAGCGAAGGCGATAGCGGTCGAGCCCGTTACGCAGTTCTCGGAGCTGCCATAGCGTTCGGCGTTCTGCTCGTTGCTCATCTGATCTCGCCCCAAGGCATGGGTTTCGGAGATGTGAAGTTCGCAGCAGTCCTCGGGCTGATGGCCGGATTTCAAGCGAGCTCGTTTCTCGAGGTCGTCTTCCTCGTGCTGTGGGTTTTCCTTATCGGATTCGCATTCGGCACTCTCGGCGGGATCGCTCTTCTCGTTTTCCGTGGTCGCAACCAGCCATTCCCGTTTGGTCCATTTTTGGCGATGGGCACGCTCGCCACTGTCCTTCTAAGTCGCGCGCTCGTGGGTTGAATTGAGCCTTTGGGGAAACTGGCTCGGGGGAGGGCAGGAACCGCCGGTAGATTGGTCCGGTGCTGCGTTATCTGACCGCTGGTGAATCCCATGGCAAGGCCCTCGTCGTCATCATCGAGGGGCTTCCGTCTGGTTTGCCCATCACTGTCGACCAAATTGGAAACGAGTTGGCTCGTCGTCGACTCGGCTTTGGTCGTGGCCCCCGCATGAAGTTCGAAGCTGACGAGGTCACCATCCTCGCTGGCGTTCGTCATGGAGTCACCCTCGGATCTCCGGTTGCCATCGAGATTGGCAATAGCGAGTGGGAAAAGAAGTGGACCGAAGAGATGTCGCCCCATCCCGGGCAAACCTCTCAGAAACTCACGACACCGCGTCCGGGTCACGCTGACCTCACTGGCATGCAGAAGTACGCGTTCGACGACGCCCGAAATGTCCTTGAGCGCGCGTCGGCGCGAGAGACCGCTGCCCGCGTTGCCGCAGGTGCGGTGGCGAAAGCACTTCTTTCTCATGTGGGAGCTGAAGTTGGTTCTCACGTCATTGCGCTTGGCCCAGTGCGGGCATCGACTGCCGCTCGGCCCGAGCCAGGCGGATTCGCTCCGGTCGATGACTCCGAGGTTCGTTGTCTCGACACAGTTGCGGAAGCCTCGATGATTACCGAGATCAAGGCCGCGCAGAAAGCGGGCGACTCCCTCGGTGGAGTCGTTGAAGTGGTCGCCCACGGCGTTCCCCTCGGCCTTGGTAGCCATGTGCATTGGGATCGTCGTCTTGACGGTCTTCTTGCCCAAGCGCTCCTTTCAATTCAAGCAGTGAAGGGCGTTGAAATTGGCGACGGCTTCGATGTCGCTAGCCGACCAGGTTCTGAAGCGCACGACCCCATTGTCTGGGACGAAGCAGCATCGACCTATCGCCGAACCAGTGCGAACGCTGGTGGCATCGAGGGTGGAATGTCGACTGGTGAAGTCCTCGTGGCGCACGTCGCCATGAAGCCGCTCGCCACGCTCAACCGTCCGGTGCTCGCCACAGTTGATACCGCCACGAAAGAAGCGGGCGTGTCGTTCCGTGAACGTACCGATGTCACTGCAGTGCCGGCCATGGGTGTTGTCGCCGAAGCAATGGCCGCGCTTGTGTTGGCCAGCGAATGCCTCCGCAAGTTTGGTGGTGACTCTTTGCAAGAATTTGTTCGAAACCACGACACGTTCATCGCTCAAGTTCGTGAACAAACTGCGCGTATCGACACCGACTCGGCGCTTGATCCCGAGGCGACCCCGCTCAATTGGGACGCTGGTCAGGCGTTCGCCGACGGCGCCGACGCGCCCAAACCGTGAACTCCGCCTCATCTCGTTCGGCTCACATCGTGCTGATCGGGATGATGGGCGTGGGTAAATCCACTGTTGGCCGCCGCGTCGCCAGAGAGCTTTCGCGGCCATTTGTTGACTCCGACGACGAGGTCGTTGCTCGCACCGGGCGCGCTGTCACAGAGATTTTCGCCACCGATGGCGAGGCGGCGTTTCGTGCTATCGAGGCCGACGTCATGGCTGATCTACTGGCTTCTCCCGCTCCATCAGTGATTGCCGCCGCCGGAGGATCGGTGCTTAATTCTTCGACCCGAGCTCGCCTTCGCGAGTCAGGCACGGTGGTCTGGATGCGTGCGCCTGTCGACGTGTTGGTCGGGCGCACCTCGCGTGGAACCCACCGTCCCGCACTTGCGAACGACCCCCGGGCAACATTGACGCAAATGGAAACCGATCGTGAAGCGCTCTATGGCGAAGTTGCCGACGTCACAGTCGATTGCACGGCACCGATTGCCACTGTCGTTCGCACCATTATTGGCAGCGTGAACGAGGTCGATGCTCAATGATTGTCGTTCCTGTTCAACTCGCTGATCGTTCCTATGAAGTTCTCGTTGGTGATGGCGTTCGGTCTGAACTCTCGCGAGTCATTCCTGATCGTGCGAAGCGAGTCGCAATCGTCACCCAGGAAGGTCTCGGTATCGAGGTCGATCCCGGACGTGAGCACAAGGTGTTCACGATGGGCGATGGTGAACAATCGAAATCGATGGCCACTGTTGAGTCGCTTTGTCGTCAATTTGCCCAGTGGGGCCTTACCCGCTCCGATTGCGTCGTTGCCGTTGGCGGGGGAATCGTTACCGATACTGCCGGATACGCCGCAGCTTCGTACCACCGCGGCGTTCCGGTTGTTCACGTTTCAACCACGCTTGTAGGCCAGGTCGATGCGGCCATCGGCGGCAAGACCGGTGTGAACATTCCTGAAGGCAAGAATCTGATCGGCGCGTATTGGCAGCCATCAGGAGTTGTCTGCGATACCGGGTTGCTGTCGACGTTGCCTCCGCGTGAGTACCGCTGCGGACTCGGCGAAATTGCGAAGTACCACTTCCTCGGTGGTGAAGGCATCGACGCACTGCCAATCGACGAACAGGTCGCGGCATGTGTCGCGATCAAAGCAGCCGTTGTTGCAAGCGATGAACGAGAAGGCGGGGCTCGCGCAACGCTCAACTATGGGCATACGTTGGCTCATGCCATTGAAATTGCTGGTGATCACGATCTCCGTCACGGTGAAGCGGTGGCAATAGGGCTGATCTTCGCTGCGGAACTGGCTCTGCGTTTGGGTCGCATTGATGTCGATCGTGTTGCCGAACACCGCCGTGTCGTGGGCGCGTATGACTTGCCGCTCACACTTCCAACTGGTCTCGAAAATTCTGAACTCATTGCGCTTATGGGCCGTGACAAAAAAGCTCTCGATGGAATTACCTTCGTTCTCGACGGTCCCAACGGAGTTGAATCAGTGACCGGAGTCGACGTTTCGCTTATCGAAGACTCAATCAATGCGATCCGATTCGAAGGAGACCGCTGATGTCGAACGCTCCCATTGTCTTGCTGCTTTCCGGGGTGAATCTCAATCTTCTCGGCGACCGAGAGCCTGAGATCTATGGCACCGCCACGCTGGCCGACCATGTCGCGACAGCAACCACTGCTGCGTCAGCACACGGGCTCACAATCGAACATTTGCAGTCCAACGCCGAGTCAGAACTCGTTGATGCCATCCACGGCGCGCGTCGTCGTTGCGCGGCAATCATTTTCAACCCAGGTGCGTTCACCCATTACGCATGGTCGCTCCACGACGCACTTGCTGCTTTCGAAGGTCCAATCATCGAACTGCATCTTTCGAACCCGGCAGCACGCGAGGAATGGCGCAAGACCTCGGTGGTTGCCCCAGTGGCAACCGGAACCATCGCTGGCTTTGGTGGCGACGGTTACCGCCTCGCCGTCGATGCCGTGGCAACACTGCTGAAGTGACCATCGTGACTTCAGCATCCTCGATAGCGGAGCGCTTTGCAGTTCTTCCCCCAATGTTCGTCGCGGATCGCGTCGACAACTTGCGCAAGTCCTTGATCGACGCGCAACTCGATGCGCTGCTGCTCACTGCGGCCAGCAATATCCGGTATCTCACTGGATTCACCGGCAGTGCGGGCATTGTTGTCGTGACCGCAGATGACATGGTGTTGGTAACTGATGGTCGCTACACCGAACAGGCTGCTGATCAACTATCAGCGTCGAACGCTCCCTCTCGTCTCGAGATCACTTCAACTGCCCAACGCGAGGCAATCGCCTCGACGGTTGCTGGCGCAAAGCGGATTGGTCTCGAAGCCGACCACATCACATGGTCAGTGCAACGCCGCTATGCCGAAGACTGGTTGAGCGCTCACGAGATTGTTGCAACGACGGGGTTGGTGGAAACGCTTCGACGGTCGAAAGATGTGGCCGAGTTGGCCCGAATGGAACTCGCTGCGGCAATCGCTGATGCCGCGCTTGCCGAACGGCGATCAAGTCTTCTCGATGGACTCACCGAATCAGAGTTCGCGCTTGCTCTTGATTCGGCGATGCGACGTCTTGGCGCCTCAGGCACAAGCTTCGAGACCATCGTCGCCTCTGGCCCCAACGGAGCCATGCCGCATGCGCGCCCTACCGACCGACGCCTTCAAGAAGGCGACCTCGTGGTCCTCGATTTCGGCTGCATTGTCGACGGGTACTGCTCCGACATGACTCGTACCGTCGCAATCGGCGAGGTCGACGACACATGCAAGCGAATGCTCGAAGTCGTCACCGCAGCGAATGAGGCTGGGGTCGGGGTCGTTGGCCCGGGTGTTGCCACCAGCGAGGTCGACGCTGCTGCCCGTGCGGTCATTGCCCAGGCGGGTTGGGCCGAATCGTTCACCCATGGAACCGGACACGGGGTTGGTCTCGACATCCATGAGGCGCCGAGAGTCGCCGGGACAAGCGCTGATACGCTCTGCATCGGCGACGTCGTCACCGTCGAACCGGGTGTTTACCTCCCGGCGCACGGCGGGGTCCGAATGGAAGACAGCGTCGTCGTCACCCCCGATGGGTGTCGACCCCTCACTCACACAACGAAGTCACCGACTCCCTGACCTACGTCACGGACTCGGATCAGGAAGGTCCTCATGCCCACCATCACCACCAACGACATCAAGAACGGGATGGCCCTCGACATCGAAGGCGTGCTGTTCGAAATTGTCGAGTTTCAGCATGTGAAGCCGGGCAAGGGCGGCGCGTTCGTGCGCACCACGCTCAAGAACGCCCGCAACGGCGCCGTCGTCGAGCGCACCTTCCGTGCCGGCGAAAAGGTTGAGCGGGCAATGATCGACAAGCGAGAGATGCAGTTCCTCTACCGCTCAGGTGACGAGTACGTCTTCATGGATAACGCCACCTACGACCAGCTCAACGTGGGCCCGTCATCGCTTGGCGATGCCTCGAACTATCTCGTGGA
>JBIIGP010000169.1:0-4814 GCA_044236415.1 Acidimicrobiales bacterium
AACACCGAGATGACTGTTGAACTCATCCACCCGATCGCGATGGAAGAGGGCTTGCGCTTCGCCATTCGTGAAGGTGGCCGTACCGTCGGCGCCGGCC
The DNA here is from genome assembly GCA_044236415.1 of Acidimicrobiales bacterium. Classification (GTDB taxonomy): domain Bacteria; phylum Actinomycetota; class Acidimicrobiia; order Acidimicrobiales; family Acidimicrobilacustridaceae; genus Acidimicrobilacustris. Next base: position 98 of record JBIIGP010000169.1, read on the forward strand.
GCGTCACTAAGATCCTTAAGTAGGAGCAGCCGTTATGGCCCGCAACGACAAGCGAATCGCTGTCACCCTGGAATGCCAGGTGTGTAAGCGTCGCAACTACATCACCAAGAAAAACAAGATCAACGATCGTGAGCGCATTGAGCTCATGAAGTACTGCAAGTGGGATCGTGTGCACACTGCGCACAAGGAGACCCGCTGAACGAGCACGCCGACGATCCGTCGTCGGCGGATTCGATGCAAGTTGTGTCAACGTCGGCGGTGGCCCCTGTAGCTGTCGCCGACGTGACGCGTCTGGGCTCGAATGAAATGGGAACACTTGTCGCCGAAGCGCGCGACGGTGATCGGAGCGCATTTGATGCGCTCGTTCGTCGCACGTGGGCCGACACCTATTCGCTGGCATTTCGGTTAACGGGCAACGCGGAAGATGCGCGCGACGTTTGCCAAGAAGCGTATTTGCGGGCCTATCGCGGCCTTCGTCGATTCCGCGGCGATGCGCGGTTTACGACCTGGCTGTATCGAATTACAGCGAACTGTGCGTCGACGCAGTTAGGTCGTCGGCGTCGTCATCGTCACGAAGAGCTCGATGAAGATCTTGAACTCAGCGACCTTTCGCCGAGCGTCGATCCGGTCGGTCGTTCCGAATCCGCGAGTTTGCGTGATGCGGTGCAGAAGGCATTAGCTGCGCTTCCTCCGAAGCTACGGACTGTTGTTGTACTGCGTGACATTTATGACCTCTCCCATGAGGTCATCGCCGCCGAACTCGGGATTTCCGTTTCGGCAGCCAAAGTTCGATTACATCGGGCTCGTCACCGCTTGCGTGACGATGTTTTCTTGCGTTCCGAAGCTGAGGGGAGAACACATGACGATGTCGACCGACCTGCCGTGTGATCGGTTGGCCGAACTCATGCCCGACCTCCTCGACGATTCCGGGCTTCTCTCGGGCGAGGAAGCGGACCATGTCGCTCAATGTCTGAGATGTCAGGCCGAGATGGCTCGTTTCCGACGCCTTCGCCGGACCTTGGCCAGTCTTCGCCTTCGCCCAGTTCCGGCCGACCCTGGGGTCCTCATTGACCTCCTCGAGGGGCTTGATTCGGCGGCTGAACGCCGGGAACGCCACCGATTGGCCAGCCGAAGGGCTGCCTCCATCGTGGGGCTGGCCGCAGCCACTGCCGCCGGGGTTGGGGGCGTGCTGGTGCTCGCCACACGTCGCCGATCTGCCTGAGGTTTCGCTGGGGCAGAAAAATCCCGGTTCGCAACGGATAGGGGAGGAGGCCTAGTCTCTCCCATTCGGACCTGCAGGGGTCTGGCCGAACGCGTCGGCTGGTACCCTCACAGGCCCGGCGTAGTGCCCTAGGGCAGTAGCTCAATTGGTAGAGCACCGGTCTCCAACACCGACGGTTGGGGGTTCAAGTCCCTCCTGCCCTGCTCGAAAAGTCCGCGTCGATGTCGGCGCGAAACGTAAGTGGAAGTGTTTCGATGGCTCTCAACAGAGAACAAAAACGAATGCTGCAGCGTCAGGGCGAACTTGGCCCCGATGGCGAACCCATTCGCGCCCGTCGCGGCACCCAGCAACGCGCGAAAGAACGTACCGGTCCAGTCGAGTTCGCTCGTGAGGTTCGGTCTGAACTGCGCAAGGTCGCGTGGCCCACTCGCTCCGAGACCATCAACTACTCCATCATCACCATCGTCACCCTCATCTTTTTCACCCTCTTGATCTTCGGTATCGATTGGGTGTTCTCCGAGGCCGTACTGAAACTGTTCAACGCCTGATGACCATGAATGACGACACCCAATTTTCAAACGACGCAGTAGATGCGTCTGCCTCCGACGTGATTGTTGAAGAAATCATTGAGGAAATCGACGTCATCGTCGATGAAGCAGGCGACATCGAAGTGATCGACACCGAGATCGAGGTCGACGTCATCGACACCGACGAACTGCTTGAGCAAGCGCGTCCGCGTGCGCAAAGCCCGTTCGATCGTCCCGGTCGTTGGTACGTCGTGCACACCCAGTCGGGTTACGAGAAGAAGGTCAAGCAAAACCTCGAAGCTCGTACGCAATCGATGAACATGGAAGACAGCATTCACGAATGCGTCATTCCTATGGAAGACGTCGTCGAATTCAAGAACGGTAAAAAGCAGATCGTTCAGAAGAAGGTCTTCCCGGGTTATCTCCTCGTTCGTTGCGATATGACCGACGATTCTTGGTACGTCATTCGCAACACGCCAGGTATCACCGGCTTCGTTGGTCAAGGTGCAAAGCCGTCGCCACTTCCGCGTCGCGATGTCGAGAACTTCCTCACCGTTCCCGACGAAACCGAAGAGGTCACAACAAAGCGCGGCAAGCCACGTCTCGAGTACGAGCAGGGCGAAACCGTTCGGGTCAAGGAAGGCCCCTTTGCCGACTTCTCCGGCGAGATCGTCGAGATCAACGAGGATCAGCTCAAGGTCAAGGTGTTGGTCAACATCTTCGGTCGTGAGACCCCCGTCGAACTCGAGTTCTCTCAGGTCGCAAAGCTCTAGGAAGTACCGGCTTCGGCCGGAGGAATTGTCAGAGACGGCTCCGAGCCGTCAGAATCTCCCGCCGCCCGATGGGCGCAGGAACACAAGAAAAGAAGCGAGTCGCAATCATGGCCAAGAAGAAGGTTTCGGCCGTCGTGAAAATCCAGATCCCCGCTGGTGGAGCCAACCCGGCCCCGCCCGTCGGTACCGCGCTCGGCCCGCACGGCGTCGCGATCATGGATTTCTGCAAGGAATACAACGCCAAGACTGAGGCGCAGAAGGGCACCATCGTGCCCGTCGAGATCACAATCTTCGAGGATCGCAGCTTCACGTTCATCCTGAAGACCCCGCCGACCTCGGTGCTCATCAAGCAGGCCGCTGGTCTGCCCAAGGGTTCACAGACTCCGTCGAAGGCCGTCGCCGGTTCCATCACCGACGCGCAGGTCACCGAGATCGCACAGGTCAAGATGCCTGATCTCAACGCCAATGATCTTGAGGCCGCTCGCCTTCAGGTTGCTGGTACCGCCCGTTCCATGGGCATCGAAATTCGCTGATCGCAGTACCGGTTCGCACCCGCGAACCCGCCATGCCGAGGACAACCTCGCCCGGCAGGTGAATCGTTTGCACCCACTGTGGTGCCCGACCCGAGGGAGCCGAAATGGCACAGCACGGTAAGAAGTACAACGCAGCAGCATCCAGTTTCGACAGCGCCACTCAGCATGGCTCGACCGAAGCAGTCACCAAGGTCAAGACGTTGGCATCGGCAAAGTTCGATGAAACCGTTGAACTTTCGGTGCGTTTGGGCGTTGACCCCCGCAAGGCCGACCAGATGGTTCGTGGCACCGTTGCCCTTCCGTCCGGTACCGGTACCGATGTTCGCATCGCAGTGTTTGCCGCCGGCGATGCCGCGCAGGCCGCTCGCGACGCAGGCGCCGAATTCGTTGGTGCCGACGATCTGCTCGCGCAGGTCGAAGGCGGAATGATGGATTTCGATCTCGTCATCGCCACTCCTGATCTCATGCCCCAGGTTGGCAAGCTCGGCCGTCAGCTCGGCCCGCGTGGTCTTATGCCCAACCCCAAGACCGGCACCGTCACCCCCGACGTTGGCAAGGCAGTTGCCGACTTCAAGGGCGGCAAGGTCGAGTACCGCACCGATCGCCAGGGCAACGTTCATGTCCCGATCGGCAAGGTCTCCTTCGAGGTTCCCGCCCTTGTGGCCAACCTCCGTGCCGTGCTTGAAGAGCTCGAAAAGGCCAAGCCTGCTTCTGCAAAGGGTCGCTATTTCAAGAAGGTCTCGCTGTCATCGACCATGGGTCCGGGCGTCAAACTTGACCCCCAGCGCATGCTCGTTGTCGAAGAGGTCTGAGTTTTTCGCTTTTGTTTTTTGCTGTCGTCTTTGGCAGTTGTGTCGGGCTGGCTCTTGAGTTGAGCCCGCCACTACAGTTCGCAGTCAATTAAATCCGCTCGCCGCAGACATCCGGTGCCCCTAGGGGTGTAACAGGTTCCTCGGAACCCACCTGACGAGGTGAACCTCCCAATTTCGGGGCGTTCTCGCGCTAAGCGGCGGACGCCCCGTTGTGTTTTTTCCAGCCCATTCGGTCGGTAATCACCAACGTGGCAACCCGGTGTCGAAGTGTTCTTCGGAAAAGTTCGACACCAGCCCAGCGGTGATTTGGTGCAACGCACCAGAGAACCGGAAGAGACACACCAGATGAGAGGAGGTGCGATGGAAAACCCGAGACCGGAAAAGGTGGCTGTGGTTGCCGAGGTGCGTGAGCGCTTCAGCGATTCAGAAGCCGTCCTGCTCACCGAGTACCGCGGAATCGACGTCAGTGGACTGGCAGAACTTCGTGCGGCGCTTCGTGCAGCCGGTGGTGACTACAAGGTCTACAAGAACACGCTCGTGCGTCGTGCGACAAACGAACTTGGACTTGATCTTGATTCACACCTGACTGGACCGACGGCCATCGCCTTCGTTCCCGCTGGCGGCACCGGAGACCCCGTTGCCGTCGCAAAAGCCCTGCGTGAATTCGCAAAGGGCAATCCCAACCTGGTGGTGAAGGGCGGCGTCCTTGGTGAGAAGTTACTCACTGAGGCCGACGTCAAGGCACTCGCCGACGTGGCACCGCGTGAGGAATTGCTGGCTCAGCTGGCTGGCCTCATCGCTGCCCCAATGGTGCAGTTCGCTGGACTTCTGCAGGCGCTTCCTCGCGATT
>JBIIGP010000019.1:0-14303 GCA_044236415.1 Acidimicrobiales bacterium
CTAGCTGCACTCATCGAAAAGCAGGGTGGCGCGCCCGAGGTCATCGAGACCCCGGCCGAAGAACCTGCCGTCGAAGAAGCCGCTGCACCCGAAGCCGCTGCTGAGGCAGAGGCCGAGGCTCCCGCAGCCGAAGACACCACCGAAACACCCGAGGCCGTGGCCGATGCCGCCGCCGAATCCAACGACGCTGCCCCGGCTGAGGCCGAGGGTGACACCCAGGAGAGCTGAAAATGGCAACCAAGGAAGAAATCCTCGACGCGATCGCCGGTATGTCGGTCCTCGAACTCAGTGAACTACTCAAGGACTTCGAAGAGAAGTTCGGCGTTTCCGCAGCTGCCCCGGTAGCTGTTGCTGCAGCCCCGGCTGCAGGCGGCGGCGGTGGCGGCGAAGCTGCTGCCGAGAAGGACGAATTCGACGTCGTTCTGACCAGCGCTGGCGACAAGAAGATCCAGGTCATCAAGGAGGTGCGTGGACTTACGAATCTTGGCCTCAAGGAAGCCAAGGATCTGGTCGACGGCGCTCCCCAGACCGTCCTCGAGAACGCCTCGAAGGAAGACGCAGAGAAGGCAAAGGCCGCCCTCGAGGGTGCCGGCGCCACTGTCGAACTGAAGTAATTCGGTTCGACACTCGCCGTCAGGCTTGTGTGCTGGCCCGCCCTCCGGGGCGGGCCAGTGTCGTTTTCCAGCGCCGGCAGGGGAGTGATGCTTGACCCGGGCGGGCGAGGGGTCTAGGTTGCCGCCCAATTCAAACGGGGTAGAAGTGGATGATCCCCCGAGTGAGCGCCTGAATTCGCCAAATGGCCGGAATTCCAGGGTTGCTCTTCCTCGCGTCCTGCCCCTAGGATCCTCAGTCCGCCCTGCCGCGCCCCGGGCCGCCTCGAACCGTCTCTGACGTTGCGTCGCGCCTGAGGTGTCACTGCGTCGGTCCGGTTCATTTCGGTCTGTGCAGTTCGGTATGTGCGTCACGCCCTTCCTTTACCGAGGAGCTTTCCTTGTCTGCTCGTCCGACCGTCCGTGACCGTTATTCGTTCGCGAATCTTGACGAAGTTCTCGATCTACCCGATCTGATCGCGATCCAACGCGAATCATTCGAGTGGTTCCTTCACACGGGTCTCGCGGAAACATTCCGCGACATCAGCCCGATTAAGGACTTCACCGAAACACTTCAGCTCGAACTTGAATTCGATCCTGAAGACGAAGACCTTCGCCCGCCACCCAAGTTCACGGTGGAGGAGTGCAAAGAGAAGGACATGACCTTCTCCGCGCCGATCTTCGTGCGTGCGCGTTTCATGAACGCGTCAACTGGCGAAATTAAAGAACAAACCGTCTTCATGGGCGACTTCCCGATGATGACCGAAAAGGGAACGTTTGTAATCAACGGCACTGAGCGCGTTGTTGTTTCGCAGCTCGTTCGTTCTCCCGGTGTCATCTTCCAGCCTGGCGAGCGTTTCCGTCTTCGTAACTTGCAGAAGCATCAGCTCGTTACCGGCACCATCCACCCTTATCGCGGTGAGTGGATCGAATTCGACGTTGAACAAAAGCCGGGCAAGGACGTCACCGCAGGTGCACGCGTTGCGCGCAAGCGTCGTCTCAGCCTCTTCGTTCTTCTTCGTGCACTTGGTTACGACGAAGAAAACTTCCCGGGCTTCCTTGATCGTTTCGTGCGTCACTTCGACTTCCTCGAAGGTCAGTGGGAAAAAGATCGCGAACTTGCACCGACTCAAGACGAAGCACTTGTCGAGATCTACAAGCGTGCACGTCCGGGCGAACCGCCGTCAGTTGAATCGGCAAAGGCCTACTTCCGCAACGCGTTCTTCGAGAACCGTCGTTACGACCTCTCACGCGTTGGCCGTTACAAGCTCAACCGCAAGCTCGGACCAGAACTCGACAAGATCGAGAAACTGTTCAACATCAAGCTTGAGCGTCCCGAACTCGACCAGTCGGTGCTTACGCCGTCTGAAGTTCTTGCCGCAACCACCTACCTCCTGAACCTCGTCAACGCTGAGCCGGGTTACCGACTCGACGATCAGGACCACTTCGCCAACCGTCGTATCCGTTCCGTCGGCGAACTTATTCAGAACCAGGTCCGTATCGGTCTTTCGCGTATGGAACGTGTTGTGCGTGAGCGCATGACCACCCAGGACGTCGAAGCAATCACACCGCAGACCCTCATCAACATTCGTCCCGTCGTTGCGTCGATCAAGGAGTTCTTCGGAACTTCGCAGTTGTCGCAGTTCATGGATCAGGTCAACCCGCTTTCGGGCCTTACTCACCGCCGTCGTCTTTCAGCGCTCGGCCCGGGTGGTCTGTCACGTGAGCGTGCTGGCTTCGAAGTCCGCGACGTTCACTTCAGTCACTACGGCCGTATGTGCCCGATTGAAACTCCTGAAGGCCCGAACATCGGTCTTATCGGTGCACTCGCAACCTTCGCTCGCGTGAACGCGTTTGGTTTCATCGAGTCGCCGTACCGCAAGGTTGTCAACGGTCGCGTGACCGACGAAATCGTCTACCTCGCAGCCGATGAGGAAGAGGAATACGTCGTTGCGCAGGCCAACGCGCCGCTCAACCCGGATGGCACATTTAGAGCCGACCGCGTTCTCGTGCGTCGTTCACCACAGGCTGCAACGCTTGGCGAACTGAAGCTCATGCTCGAACGCGACGTCTTCTTCGGTGCAACCACCGAGATTTCAAACGTCGCTCCTGCTGAAGTTCAGCTCATGGACGTTTCGCCGAAGCAGATCGTTTCGGTCGCAACTGCACTCATTCCTTTCCTCGAGCACGACGATGCAAACCGTGCGCTCATGGGCGCCAACATGCAGCGTCAGGCTGTTCCGTTGCTGCGTGCTGAAGCTCCGTACATCGGTACCGGCATCGAATCACGCGCTGCTCGCGATGCTGCCGACATGATCCTCGCCGAGGAAGACGGCACCATCACCGAGGTCGATGGCAACGCCATCACTGTTCAGTACAAGAACAAGGGCCGCGTTGTTTACCGTCTCCTCAAGTTCGAACGTTCGAACCAGGACACCTGCATCAACCAGAAGCCCATCGTTGCGCAGGGTCAGACCATCAAGAAGGGCGACATCCTCGCTCACGGTCCGTCCACCGATAACGGCGAACTCGCACTCGGAAAGAACCTCGTCGTGGCCTTCATGCCATGGGAGGGCTACAACTTCGAGGACGCCATCATCCTGTCCGAGCGTCTTGTAAAGGACGACGTCCTTACGTCGATCCACATCAAGGAACACGAGATTGATGCTCGTGACACCAAGCTTGGTCCGGAAGAAATCACTCGAGACATTCCGAACCTTTCCGACGAAATTCTCGCCGACCTCGACGAGCGCGGCATCATCCGCGTTGGTGCCGAGGTTTCTGCTGGCGATGTGCTTGTTGGCAAGGTCACCCCGAAGGGTGAAACGGAACTCACGCCGGAAGAGCGCCTCCTTCGTGCAATCTTCGGTGAGAAGGCTCGCGAAGTTCGCGACACCTCGCTCAAGGTTCCGCACGGCGAAAAGGGCAAGGTCATCGACGTCAAGGTGTTCAGCCGCGACGACGGTCACGAACTTCCCCCTGGCGTCAACCAACTCGTTCGTGTGTATGTCGCACAGAAGCGAAAGATCAGCGTGGGCGACAAGCTCGCTGGTCGTCACGGCAACAAGGGTGTTATCTCTCGAATCCTTCCGATCGAAGACATGCCCTTCATGGCCGATGGCACTTCCGTCGACATCATCCTCAACCCGCTTGGTGTTCCTTCCCGAATGAACGTCGGTCAGGTTCTTGAAGCGCATCTCGGTTATGCCGCTCGTTACGGTTGGACCGTCGACGGTGAAACCATCGGTCAAGAACCCATCCGTGGCACGGAGAAGAAGACCCGTCCGGTCACTCCTCCTGCGACGCTCATCGCAACGCCCGTCTTCGACGGCGCTCACTGGGACGAACTTGAAGGTGCAGGTAAGCACCCAACCATCAAGAAGATTTTCCAGAACTTGCACCCTGAAGCAACCGATGCTCGCTACGGCGACAACGGTCGCATGATGCAGGACAACGGAAAGATCACTCTTTTCAACGGCCGCACCGGCGAGAAGTACGACAACCCGATCACCGTCGGTGTTGTGTACATCCTCAAGCTTGCGCATTTGGTTGACGACAAGATCCACGCTCGTTCAACCGGTCCGTACTCCATGATCACCCAGCAGCCGCTGGGCGGTAAGGCGCAGTTCGGTGGCCAGCGATTCGGTGAAATGGAGGTGTGGGCACTCGAGGCGTATGGCGCTGCGTACTGCCTGCAGGAACTCCTCACCATCAAGTCCGATGACGTTCTTGGCCGCGTGAAGGTCTACGAAGCCATCGTCAAGGGCGAGAACATTCCCGAGCCCGGCATTCCCGAGAGCTTCAAGGTTCTCATCAAGGAAATGCAGGCACTCTGTCTCAACGTCGAGGTGCTCAACACCTCAGGCGCCGAGATCGAAATGCGTGAGCTCGACGAAGACATCTTCCGTACCGCCGAAGAACTTGGCATCGATCTTTCACGCCCGGAACGTGGCAGTGATGAAGAAGACGCCCGCCGCCAGGCAGAGAGGGGCTGAAGTCATGGCAATGCTTGACGTCAACACTTTTGATCAACTTCGTATCGGACTTGCCACCGCGGATTCCATCCGCACGTGGTCGAACGGCGAAGTCAAGAAGCCAGAAACAATCAACTACCGCACGCTTAAGCCTGAAAAGGACGGCCTCTTCTGCGAGAAGATTTTCGGTCCGCAGAAGGACTGGGAGTGCTACTGCGGTAAGTACAAGCGTGTCCGATTCAAGGGCATTATCTGTGAACGTTGTGGCGTCGAAGTCACCCGCTCGAAGGTTCGCCGCGAGCGCATGGGTCACATCGAACTTGCTGCACCCGTCGTTCACATTTGGTACCTGCGCGGCACTCGTTCATGGCTTGCGTACCTCCTCATGGGTACTGAAGCTCGTGAAGAGATCAAGGCAAAGCAACTCGAGAAGGTCATCTACTTCGCCGCCAACCTTGTTACTTGGGTTGACGACGAGCGTCGTCATGCCGACCTTGAAGCACTTGAGCAAGACATGCTCGCCGAGAAGGACCTCATCGAAAAGGACCTTCGTCTCGAACTCGATCGTCGCCACAAGGATCTCGAAGACGAGGTCAAGGGTCTTGAAAAGGAAGGCGCGAAAGACGCCGACATCAAGGCTCGTCAGCGCGCTGCCGATAAGGACCTCCAGTCCATTCGTGAGCGCTACGACATGGAACGCGATCTCGTGGAGCGTGCGTTCGACGAATTCAAGTCACTCTTTGCTCGCAAGATCATCGAAGACGAAATGCTCTGGCGTGAACTCGAAGATCGCTACGGCGAGTACTTCGAAGGCGGCATGGGTGCCGAAGCCATCGCCAATCTGATCGAGCGCATCGATCTTGATGGCGACGAGATTCGTTTGCGTGAGCAGATCGATCCGGCTGAAGGTCAGAAGCCGCTTTCCGCGCAGCGGAAGCAAAAGGCCATCAAGCGCCTCAAGATCGTTACGGCGTTCAACCGTCGTGACGAAAACGGTCGTCGTATCAACGACCCGCGCGCAATGATCCTCGACGTCGTCCCGGTCATCCCACCGGAACTTCGTCCGATGGTGCAGCTCGATGGTGGCCGCTTTGCCACTTCAGATCTCAACGATCTCTACCGTCGTGTCATCAACCGCAACAACCGTCTGAAGCGTCTTCTTGATCTTGGTGCTCCCGAGATCATCGTGAACAACGAAAAGCGCATGCTTCAGGAAGCTGTCGACGCGTTGTTCGACAACGGTCGTCGTGGCCGTCCGGTTACCGGTCCTGGTAACCGTCCGCTCAAGTCACTCTCCGACATGCTTAAGGGCAAGCAGGGTCGCTTCCGTCAGAACCTTCTCGGTAAGCGCGTCGACTACTCCGGCCGTTCGGTCATCGTGGTTGGCCCGACCCTCAAGCTGCATCAATGCGGTTTGCCGAAGCTCATGGCGCTCGAATTGTTCAAGCCGTTCGTCATGAAGAAGCTTGTCGACGCCGAACTTGCGCAGAACATCAAGTCTGCAAAGCGCATGGTCGAACGTCGTCGCCCGCAGGTGTGGGACGTTCTCGAAGATGTCATCAAGGAACACCCGGTCATGCTGAACCGTGCTCCTACGTTGCATCGTCTTGGCATCCAGGCCTTCGAGCCAGTTCTTGTAGAAGGCAAGGCCATTCAGATTCATCCGCTCGTTTGCGCAGCGTTCAACGCTGACTTCGACGGCGATCAGATGGCTGTCCACCTTCCGCTGTCAGCAGAAGCGCAGGCCGAGGCCCGCGTGCTCATGCTTTCGGCGAACAACATCCTTTCGCCGGCCGATGGTCGTCCGCTCGTCACCCCGACACAGGACATGATCATTGGTGCGTACTACCTGACTGAAGAAGTCAACGGTGGTTCGGGCGAAGGCCGTGTGTTCCGCAACCTCGAAGAGATCGAGCGTGCCTACGAAGCCGGCGACATCGATCTGCATTCGCTGATCCAGTACCGCCACTCAGATCACATCGTTGGTGAAGAGGCCGGTCGCAAGACCTACCGCACCACGACCGCTGGTCGAATCTTCTTCAATACTGCGCTGCCGAAGGGTTTCGAGTTCCAGAACGCGCGTATTGACAAGAAGGCAATGGGTCGCATCGTCGACGAACTTGCGCACAACTACGACAAGGCAGATGTGGCCGGAAGTCTCGACCGCATCAAGGACCTTTGCTACCGCTACGCGACGAAGTCCGGACTCACCATCTCGATCGAGGACGTCAAGACTCCTGCGGTCAAGAAGGAAATTCTGGATCGTCACGAGAAGGAAGCAGAAAAGGTCGAGACCCAGTTCCGTCGCGGCATCATCACTGATGGTGAGCGTCGTCAGAAGGAAGTTGAGATCTGGACAACAGCAACCGACGAAGTTCGTGTTGCGATGGAAGCCAGCCTCAAGGAAGACAAGTTCAACCCGATCGACATGATGGTCGGTTCGGGTGCACGCGGAAACATGATGCAGGTTCGCCAGATCGCCGGTATGCGCGGTCTTGTGGCGAACCCTCGTGGCGACATGATTCCTCGTCCGATCAAGTCGAACTTCCGTGAAGGCCTCACTATGCTCGAGTACTTCATCTCGACGCCTGGTGCTCGTAAGGGTCTTGTCGATACTGCTCTTCGTACCGCCGACTCGGGTTACCTCACCCGTCGACTTGTCGACGTTGCTCAGGAACTCATCATCAACGATGAAGACCCCTTTGCTTCTGGTGGTCCGGTTCGTGGCATCTGGATCGAAGACATCGAAGCCGACCGTCCCGGCAAGCGTGCGTGGCTTGAGACTCGTCTCTTCAGTCGCACACTCGCCGATGACGTCACGCTTTCCGATGGCACGGTCCTCGCAAAGGGCACCGTCCTCGGCGACGACGAAGTTGCACTTCTTCGCGACGATCAGCAAGTCACGCGAGTTCGTGTCCTCTCACCGCTTACCGATGATTCCGATCTCGGTGTATCGGCTGCGTGTTACGGACTTTCGCTTGCAACCGGCAAGCTCATCGAAGTTGGCGAAGCCGTTGGCGTTATCGCTGCACAGTCGATCGGCGAGCCTGGCACTCAGCTCACCATGCGTACCTTCCACACCGGTGGTGTTGCTGGTACCGACCTCGCCGGCGGTCTGCCGCGCGTTGTTGAGTTGTTCGAAGCTCGTAGCCCGAAGGGCAAGGCGACGCTTTCACGCCTCACTGGTGTTGTTCGTATCGGTGAAGACGAAGGTAAGGGTCGTGTCATCACGGTTGTTGCCGATGACGGCACCGAAGAGGCGTACATCGTTTCGGGTCTTGCTCGTCTCGAAGTCACCGACGGACAAGAAATCGCAGCAGGCGATCCCATTGTCGACGGACCTCGCGATCCCAAAGAACTCATCGAGATCAAGGGCGTGCAGGAAACCCAGCAGTACCTCGTCACCGAGGTACAGAAGGTGTACCGCGATCAGGGTGTGCCGATTCACGACAAGCACATCGAACTCATCGTTCGTCAGATGACGCGCAAGATCACTGTGCAGGAAGCCGGCGATTCCGATTTCCTTCCGGGTGAGCGCGTCGACTCCAAGGTGTACCGCGATGCCAGCCGTGCACTCGTGATGGAAGGCAAGCAGCCCGCCGAGGGACGCCCCGAAATCATGGGTATCACCAAGGCATCGCTTGCCACCGATTCGTGGCTGTCGGCGGCCTCCTTCCAGGAGACCACCCGAGTGCTCACCGAAGCCGCCATCGAGTCCCGCTCGGATTCGCTGCTCGGCCTCAAGGAGAACATCATCATCGGCAAGCTCATCCCTGCCGGAACCGGCATGGCGAAGTACCGCGACATTTCCACTGCGGCACCCGAGTATCAGCCGATGGAGTTCTGGTCATCCGGTGACGACGACGAAGCCGGCGATCTTGCCGACCTTCTCGCGAACCGTATGGCTGGCGATGTCATCGCTCCGGCTCCGGTCGATATTGATGAAATGGCCGCACTCGCCGACGCAGCAGCCGAAGCGGCCATGGCCGCCGAAATGGTTGCCGGTGCTGGCGATCTTGCCGAAGCAGGCGAGGAGCTCCCCGACGCTCAGGTCATCGAGCTTCCCGTGGCTGATGCCTCAGAAAACACTGAAGAAAGCGGCTCTTCCGAAGAGTCTCTGTAGTCCCGGTTTCGGGGGGTTTGCCCAGAACGGGCTGACCCCCCTAACCTTGCCCTCCGCTTCGGGGCCGGTCCCCGTCGCGATATGAACGCCAGAAAGGTTCGTTGTGCCCACCATTCAGCAGTTGGTCCGTAAGGGCCGCCAGTCGAAGCCCGCGAAGGGCAAGACCCCGGCCCTCAAGGGCGCTCCGCAGCGACGGGGCGTGTGCACGCGCGTCTATACGACTACGCCGAAGAAGCCGAACTCCGCACTCCGCAAGGTTGCTCGTGTTCGTTTGTCTTCCGGCATGGAAGTCACTGCATACATCCCCGGTGAAGGACACAACCTCCAAGAGCACAGCATCGTGCTCGTGCGCGGTGGTCGTGTGAAGGATCTTCCGGGTGTGCGTTACAAGATCATCCGCGGCACCCTCGACACCTCGGGTGTGCGCGATCGCAAGCAGGCCCGTAGCCGTTACGGCGCCAAGAAGGAAAGCTGATATGCCTCGTAAGGGTCCCGCACCCCGCCGCGAACTGATGCCCGATCCGATCTACCGATCGGTCGTTGTTACTCAGCTTGTCAACAAGGTTCTGCAGCGCGGCAAGCGCTCGACCGCCGAGCGCATTGTGTACGAAGCGCTCACCATGATCGAAGCCAAGACCGGCACCGAGCCGATTGCAACGCTTAAGCGTGCAGTCGACAACGTCAAGCCGCAGCTTGAGGTTCGTAGCCGTCGTGTTGGTGGCGCCACCTACCAGGTGCCGGTCGAGGTTCGTCCCCGTCGCGCCAACACCCTCGCCATTCGTTGGATCGTGGGTTACTCACGTCAACGTCGCGAGCGCACGATGGCAGAGCGTCTTGCGAACGAACTGATGGATGCCGCCAACGGTGTTGGTGCATCAATCAAGCGTCGCGAAGATCTCTACAAGATGGCCGAATCCAACAAGGCGTTTGCTCACTACCGCTGGTAATCGCCACGTTGGTTCGTACCGACGCCCCGCCTTGTGCGGGGCGCCGTCGCGAAACAAGCAGTTCCCCCCCACTTCGTTCCTTCACAACTTCCCCTGACCGCCAGTCACACGACAGGACCTGACGATGGCATCACGCCCGCATCCTCTTGAAAAAACCCGCAACATCGGCATCATGGCTCACATCGACGCGGGCAAGACCACCACGACCGAGCGGATCCTCTATTACACCGGCAAGAACTACAAGATCGGTGAAGTTCACGACGGTGGCGCAACCATGGACTGGATGGTCCAGGAACAAGAGCGTGGTATCACCATCACCTCTGCTGCGACCACGTGCTTCTGGGAAGACCACCGCATCAACATCATCGACACCCCCGGCCACGTCGACTTCACCGTCGAGGTCGAGCGCTCACTTCGCGTGCTCGATGGCGCGGTTGCAGTGTTCGACGGTGTTGCTGGTGTGGAACCGCAGACCGAAACGGTGTGGCGTCAGGCCAACAAGTACAACGTTCCCCGTATCTGCTTCGTGAACAAGATGGACCGCCTGGGCGCCGACTTCTATGCCGCGCTCGACTCCATCAAGGATCGCCTCGAAGCCAACACTGCGGTGTTGCAACTTCCGATCGGCGCCGAAGGTAACTACAAGGGCGTTGTTGACCTCGTCACGATGGACGCACTCGTGTGGCTCGACGAAGAACTCGGTGCCAAGTGGGAGGTCCAAGAGATCCCCGCAGACATGAAGGACGATGCCGAGGCCTACCGCGCCGACCTCATCGAAACCGTTGCTTCGGTTGACGAAAGCCTTCTCGAGAAGTTCATCGGTGAAGAAGAAATTTCCGTCGACGAACTTCGCGCTGCCATTCGTAAGGCAACCATCGCCGGCGACATCATTCCGGTTCTCAATGGCACGGCGTTCAAGAACAAGGGCGTACAGCCGTTGCTCGACGCTGTTGTTTGGTACCTGCCTTCGCCGATCGATCTTCCTCCGGTCACGGGCACGAGCCTCAAGGGCGACCAAGAAGTTGAGCGTGCACCATCAGACGACGCGCCGTTCGCTGCACTTGCGTTCAAGATCATGACCGACCCTCACGTCGGCAAGCTCACCTACTTCCGCGTGTACAGCGGCAGCCTTGAAAAGGGCGGACAGGTGATGAACGCTCGCACCACTTCGAAGGAGCGCATCGGTCGTCTTCTCGAAATGCACGCGAACGATCGTCAGGATCTCGACGTCGCATTCGCTGGCGACATCGTCGCGGGCATTGGTTTCAAGAACACCAAGACTGGCGACACACTTTGCGATCCGTCAGCACCGCTTGTACTTGAAGAACTCATCTTCCCCGAGCCTGTTATCCACGTTGCTGTGGAGCCGAAGACCAAAGCCGATCAGGACAAAATGTCCAAGGCGTTGTTCTCGCTCTCCGAAGAAGACCCCACCTTCCAGGTTCGTACCGACGAAGACACCGCTCAGACGGTTATTTCCGGAATGGGCGAGTTGCATCTTGAGGTTCTCGTCGACCGCATGCTTCGTGAATTCAAGGTCGATGCAACCGTTGGTAAGCCGCAGGTGGCGTACCGCGAGACCATCACCCAAACCGTCGAGAACTCCACCTACACCCACAAGAAGCAGTCGGGTGGTTCGGGTCAGTACGCCGAAGTCACCATCACGCTTGAGAACACCGGCCCCGGTGGCGGCTACGAATTCCTCGACAAGATCAGCGGTGGACGGATTCCGAAGGAATACATCCCGTCTGTCGACGCCGGCATCCAGCAGGCATTGTCCTCAGGCGTGCTTGCCGGGTACCCGACGGTGGACGTTCGTGCCACCCTCACCGATGGCAAGTACCACGACGTTGACTCTTCGGAAATGGCCTTCAAGATCGCCGGAACCATGGCGTTCAAGGAAGCCGCTCGTAAGGCCAAGCCTTGCTTGCTCGAGCCAATCATGAACGTCGAAGTTTCGACGCCCGACGACTACATGGGCGACGTCATGGGCGATCTCTCCAGCCGTCGCGGCAAGCTCGGTGGCATGGAACAGAAGGGCAACTCGCAGATCATTCGTGCGCAGGTACCCCTTTCGGAGATGTTCGGTTACGCTACTGACCTTCGTTCACGCACCCAGGGTCGAGCCACTTACACCATGCAGTTCGACTCCTATCAGCAAATGCCGTCGAACGTTCAGGAAGAAATCGTTACCCGCGTTCGCGGTGAGTGATTTCACTACTGATCAACAGATCGAAGTACCGAAGTATCTAAAGCAGTACCCGCACCTTTCCAACTCATAGCAATCGCCGCAGGGCACAACGACACAGGAGAAAGCAATGGCACGCGAGAAGTTCGAGCGGACCAAGCCCCACGCGAATGTGGGCACGATGGGTCATATCGATCATGGTAAGACCACGTTGACCGCGGCGATTACGAAGGTGTTGGCGGATGCTGATCCGTCGAACAACTCGTTTACTGAGTTCGCGAATATTGATAAGGCGCCGGAAGAGCGTGAGCGTGGTATCACGATCAACATTTCACATGTTGAGTATGAGACCCCGAATCGTCATTACGCGCATGTTGATATGCCAGGTCACGCTGATTACATCAAGAACATGATTACTGGTGCCGCTCAGGTTGACGGTGCGATTTTGGTTGTTTCGGCTGCTGATGGTCCGATGCCTCAGACTCGTGAGCATGTGTTGCTTGCTCGTCAGGTTGGTGTGCCTTCGCTTGTTGTTGCTTTGAACAAGGTCGACATGGTTGATGATGAAGAACTTCTTGATCTTGTTGAGCTTGAGGTTCGTGAGCTTCTGAACGAGTACGAGTTCCCGGGTGACGATGTTCCGGTCATCAAGGTTTCAGCGTTGAAGGCTCTTGAGGGTGACGCGACGGCAACGGCGCAGATCCTTGAACTTATGGCTGCTGTTGATGCGTACATTCCTCAGCCTGAGCGTGACACTGACAAGCCGTTCCTTATGCCGATTGAAGATGTGTTCACGATCACTGGTCGTGGCACGGTTGTGACCGGTCGTGTGGAACAGGGCATTGTGCACACGGGTGACGAAATCGAAATCGTTGGTATTAAGCCGACGCAGAAGACGACGTGTACTGGTGTTGAAATGTTCCGCAAGCTTCTTGATGAAGGTCGCGCTGGAGACAACATTGGTGCGCTTCTTCGTGGAACGAAGAAGGAAGAAGTTGAGCGTGGTCAGGTGCTCGCGAAGCCGGGTTCGATCACTCCTCATACTGATTTCGAGGCTCAGACCTATGTTCTGACCAAGGAAGAAGGCGGCCGTCATAAGCCGTTCTTCACGAACTACCGTCCGCAGTTCTATTTCCGTACGACCGATGTGACTGGTCAGATCTCGCTTCCGGCGGGTACGGAAATGTGTATTCCTGGTGATAACACCGAGATGACTGTTGAACTCATCCACCCGATCGCGATGGAAGAGGGCTTGCGCTTCGCCATTCGTGAAGGTGGCCGTACCGTCGGCGCCGGCCGCGTCACCAAGATCCTTAAGTGATCGGTCGTAACTGAACATGGCTGACAAGCAAAAGATCCGCATTCGCCTGAAGGCGTATGACCACGAGATCGTCGACCAGTCGACGAAGAAGATCGTGGAAACCGTCGTCCGTACGAGTGCAACGGTTCGTGGCCCGGTGCCGCTTCCTACCGAGAAGCACCGCTACACCGTTATTCGCGGTCCCTTCAAGGACAAAGATTCACGCGAGCACTTCGAGATGCGCATCCATAAGCGTCTTCTGGACATTGTTGACCCCACCCCGAAGACGGTTGATTCGCTCCAGCGTCTCGACCTCCCGGCTGGTGTCGATATCGAAATCAAGATCCAGCAGGTCTGAGTTCCTCAGGACTGAAAATTGGAAAGGGCCCTCGCTCCGGCGGGGGCCCTTTGCGTTGTGCCGCTATGTTTCGAAGATCACAGATCGCAGACCGCGGTCACCAAATCTCAGGGGGATGACATGGGTCGTTTCGATGGCAAGGTCGTGTTGGTTACTGGTTCGTCGTCGGGCCTTGGCGCTGCAACGGTCGAACGGTTCTTGGCCGAGGGCGCAATCGTTGCCGGTTCTGATGTGCAGCCTCCGGTGGAAGGCGCCGCGCAACCAACAACGTTTACTCATGTCGATGTCACTGATGAAGCAGCGCTCATCGCGTGGATCGACGATGCGTCAAAGCTCACTGGTCGCATTGATGCGGTGTGCACGTTTGCAGGCATTCCAGCCGGTGGTCCCGTTCACCTTGTTGATGTTGCAACGTTTACGCGCACACTCGACATCAATCTCACGGGTACGTTCACGACCTGTAAGCACGCCATCATCAAGATGCTTGCGCAGGAACCCATCGATGGCGAGCGGGGGAGTGTCATCACTGTCGCCAGCGTTGAAGGTCTCGAAGGAACAGCAGGCGGAAGTTCGTACAACGCATCAAAGGGTGGCGTTGCGATTCTCACAAAGAACATGGCGATCGATTACGGCCGTCAGGGCATTCGTGTGAATTCGATTTGTCCTGGTTTTATCGACACGCCCATGTTGCGTGGCCTTGGTGATCCCGAATTAAACGAAATGCTCATGGAGATCAAGGAAGAGCACAAACTGCGCCGCCTCGGAAAGCCATCGGAAATCGCAGCAGTTGCTGCATTCCTTGCTTCTCCCGACGCGTCGTTTG
>JBIIGP010000145.1:0-5368 GCA_044236415.1 Acidimicrobiales bacterium
CGCTCGGCCTTACGGCGAACGCGGTCAGCTTGAGGCTCGACGACGCTTGAGGAATGGCTCTTCACGCCGATCCCGAGCGCGACGCACAGATCCAAGGTCTCCTTATTGGTGAGACCTAGTTCTCGTGCCAGCTCGTACACACGGATGTTGGACGGCAACTGCTACCTCAGTGATCGTGGTTCGGGACCCACCAAACAAAGCGTCAGATGGGCTCGACCCTCCGTGACACAGCCACGGAACGGGTCTCTATCCTCGCACGACACAGCGTCGGGCGAGGAATGGTGACGACTATGCCGGATCTTCCGAACCGGTTTCTTCGGCAGCCTCTGCCTCGGCAGCCTCAACAATGGCTTCGGCTTCGGCCACAACTTCGGCCACAACTTCGGCTTCGGTCTCTTCAACATCTTCAGCAGCTTGGGCGTAGGCCTCGGCCGACATTGCTTCGCCGCCTTCGGCGGGCTGCCACACCTGTTCGCCAGTTTCGGCGTCGACGACCCATTCGCCTTCGGCCCAATCCTGATTGGCGTAGGCCTCTTCTTCAGCGAGCTGCGTTTCTGACTTGATGTCAACGCGCCAACCGGTGAGACGAGCAGCAAGGCGAGCATTCTGCCCTTCCTTGCCGATGGCCAGGGAGAGTTGGTAATCGGGAACGATGACCTCGGCGGTGCCGGTGTCTTCGTGGATGCGAACTTCCTTGACCTTGGCCGGCGACAGCGCCTTCATGACGAAGTCGGCCGGTTCATCGGAAAACGGAACAATGTCGATCTTTTCGCCACGAAGTTCGTTGACGACCATGCGAACGCGAGCGCCGCGAGCACCGACGCATGCGCCGACGGGATCGACATTGGAATCGTTCGACAACACTGCGATCTTGGTGCGTGCTCCTGGTTCACGAGCACAGGCCTTGATTTCGACAACGCCGTCGGCGATTTCGGGAACTTCGAGTTCGAACAGTCGCTTGATGAGCCCTGGATGCGTACGGCTCGTGACGATCTGCGGTCCCTTTGCGGTCTTGCGAACCTCGACGATGTAGGCCTTGACGCGCGCACCGGGTTCGGGACGCTCGTAAGGAACCTGTTCGGCCTGCGGCATAAGCGCTTCGACGCGTCCGAGATCGAGCAGCGTGTAACGCGCATCGGTCTGCTGGATGATGCCGGTAACGATGTCGCCTTCGCGACCCGCGTATTCCTCGTACTTCATTTCGCGTTCGGCTTCACGAATGCGCTGGTTCATGACCTGCTTCATCGTTTGCGCAGCAACACGGCCCCACACCTCGGGCGGCGGGGTGACATCGAACTCGTCGCCTTCGGGGACACCGTCGTCGTCGAGGGCTTGAGCCATCACACGAACTTCGCCGGTATCGGGATCGATGATGACCCACGCATACTCTTGTGAATCTGGCAGCCGCTTGTAAGCGGATTCGAACGCGTCGGCAAGTGCGCCAAACAACGTGTCGATCGAGATTCCCTTGTCGACGGCGAGTGCCTGGAGTGCCTCGATGAGATCAGGGGAGTTCATCACGACTGGACCTTCTCTTCCTTGGGGGACGCGTTCGACGCGTCCTTCTTCGACTTCGTAGTTTTCGCCGGCTTCACGGCTTTCGCGCCGTTCTTGGGGCCGCCCGGTTTGGGTGCGGGACCCCAGACGAATGTGGTGCGCGCCTTTTCGATTTCGCCGAGGTTGAGCGTGATGCTCTCCCCCAGTGGTTCGTCGAGGGCAATGGTGACCGTGGTGTCGGTCGAACCGGTAACGGTGCCGGCGAACCGACGACCAACCGGGTGGTTCGGGAATGTCTTCACTGCAACGGTGCGACCAACCGCCCACGCGTAGTGAGCGGGCGTGCGCAGTACCCGTTCAAGACCGGGGCTGGACACTTCGAGCGTGAAGCTGCTTGAAATGGGATCGTGTTCGTCGATCGCCCGCGAGATTGCTCGGGTCGTTTTGGTGATGTCGTCGATGCTGACGCCACCTTGACGATCAACCGTGACTCGCAGCACGGGACCAGCTTGTTCCAGATCGAACAGTTCGAGACCCTCTGCGGCCACCAATGGTTCGATAAGTGCTCGTACACGTGCGGACACGCTCATTGCTGGCCTCCTTCCAAAGGGTTTCAAAGATCACGGACTGCAGGTTCACCGCAACCTGAATTCGGCCGAAACAAAAGGCGTGGGCGAAAAGCCCACGCCTTCGTCAGTACTGCCGAACGATTGCGATGCGATGAGTGTAGACCCCTCGACCCAGAAACGACCACCCGGGGGGTCCGACTCACCCATTGATTTGGGCAAGAAACCCCAGTTCAGACGGGGTTTTTGGCGTGAATCAGTACGGTGTCAATACGAGCGGGCGACGATCGCAATAGCGCCGTCGGCGTTATCGGAAGCCGGCAGCGAGCCGTCCGGCATCACCAAACAGCGAACCGTGACGCTGGACTTGGCCAGTTCGGCCTCGCCGTCGGTGCCCAGGCTGGCCCAAGGGATTCGGGCCCATCCGGTTGCAGCGGCTTCGGCGGCTTCAGCGATGCTGGCGACATCAACAGTGCGCGAGTTGCGACGATCGGTGGCCTCGGCGAGGAGTTGGGCCTGACCGGCATCAAGAGCGACGGCAACAGTGGCTGCGATGCCATTGAGTGCAACTGCGTCTTTCGCGCCGGTGAAACGGTTCGCCAGGGTGACGACACCTTCGGTCAGATCTCGAGGACCAAGTTCGAGGCGAACCGGGACACCCTTGAGTTCCCAATCAGTCGCACGACGACCCATTGACGTTTCGACGCGCACATCGAGTTCGACGCGTACGCCAGCATCGGCGAGTTCTTCGGCGAGCGTGCGACAACGTTCGATGACGGCATCGTCATCGCGAACCGCAAGCACAACAACCTGAACAGGCGCGAGTGCCGGCGGAATCCGCAAACCGTTGTCGTCGCCGTGACACATGATGAGTCCACCGACCATGCGAGTGGAAACTCCCCACGAAGTTGTCCAAGCGTGTTGCTGGGTGCCTTCGTTGTCGAGGTACTGAATGTCGAAGGCCTTCGCGAAGTTCTGACCGAGTTCGTGACTCGTGCCCATTTGCAATGCTTTTCCGTCACCCATCATCGCTTCACACGTCATGGTGTTAGTTGCGCCAGCAAAGCGTTCCTTTGCAGTCTTACGACCAACAACAACAGGCATCGCGAGAACGTCGCGCATGAATGACTCATACACATCGTGCAAGATTCGTTCGGCGTACTGGCGACCATCGTCTTCGCTGACGTGCGCGGTGTGGCCTTCTTGCCAAAGAAATTCGCTCGTACGCAGAAAGACGCGCGGGCGAAGTTCCCAGCGAACAACGTTTGCCCACTGGTTCAGTAACAGCGGAAGATCGCGGTAACTCTGCACCCACTTGGCCATGAACTCGCCGATGACCGTTTCCGATGTCGGACGAACCACGACTGGCTCTTCAAGTTCCTTGCCACCAGCAACAGTGACGACTGCGAGTTCGGGGCTGAAACCTTCAACATGCTCAGCTTCACGCTTGAGGTAACTCTCAGGGATGAACAACGGGAAATAGGCGTTCTTGGCCCCGGCGCGCTTGATGCGGCGATCGACCTCGGCCTGCATCTGTTCCCAGATCGAATAGCCGTAGGGACGGATGACCATCGTGCCGCGTACCGGGCCGTTATCGGCCAGTTCCGCCTTGGCAACGATGTCTTGGTACCAGCGCGGGAAATCTTCGGACTGCGGGGTGAGAACAGGAGCCTTAGCCATGGGAGCCGATGCTAGGCGACACCCTCTTCACCCTCAGCGAGGTTGCGCTCACTCAGTCGAGTTTGCGAATGATCTGAATGCGCTCTTCAGCGTTATTGGCATCGTCGCCCTTATCGTCGAGCAACGCCATGCGATCGGCTTCGGCTTCAGCCGCCGCTCCGTCGTCCTTGCGGCGAAGCGCTTCTTCGACTCCACCGTCGGCAATGATCTGCGCCCACTCCACAAGTGCTTCGACCATCTCAGGTTCGGGAACGACCTTTACGACCTCGCCCTTTACGAACAGATGACCACGCTTGCGCCCAGCGGCAATACCGAGATCGGCTTCACGGGCTTCGCCGGGACCATTCACGACACAACCCATGACCGCGACCTGGATGGGAATGTTCAAATCGGTAAGCGCATCCTGTGCACGTGCAGCGACTTCGATGACATCGACTTCAGCGCGGCCACACGAAGGGCATGCAATGAGATCAAGACCGCGTCGTTCACGCAGACCAAGACTTTCAAGCAACCAACGACCAGCGCGAACTTCTTCGACGGGGTCGGCGGTCAATGAATAGCGGATCGTGTCGCCGATTCCTTCGGCCAACAACGTGGCCATGCCGGCGGTTGCTTTCACTAGTCCCGCAGGGGGCGGACCCGCCTCGGTGACACCAAGATGCAGCGGATAGTCGACGGTGTCGGCCAGCAATCGGTACGCATCGATCATCAACGCCACGTTCGACGCCTTGACCGAAATCTTTACGTTGTCGAAACCGACCTCTTCGAAATACGCGAGTTCGCGCTTGGCCGATTCGACCATTGCTTCGGCGGTGACTTTGCCGCCGTACTTCTCGTACAACTCGGGATCAAGCGAGCCACCGTTCACGCCAATACGAATCGGGATGCCGCGGTCTTTCGCCTCGAGCGCAACCGCCTTGATGTGTTCGGGCCGGCGAATGTTGCCGGGGTTCAAGCGCAAACCTTGAACACCAGCTTCCATCGCTTCAAGCGCTCGTCGGTACTGATGATGGATGTCAGCGATGATCGGCAACGGCGAACGCGGGACAATGTGTGCAAGTCCTTCGGCGGCCTCTTGTTCGTTGCACGTGCAACGCACGATGTCACAACCGGCACCAGCGAGTGCATAGATCTGTTGCAGCGTGCCTTCGACGTCGGCCGTCTTGGTGGTCGTCATCGACTGGATCGAGATCGGCGCGCCACCACCCACGGCAACATCGCCGACATGCAACTGACGGGTTGCACGTCGTGGATACCGGGTCTGGGGGGAAAGCTCGCTCACGGTGATGAGGTTAGGGCTACGGCGAGAGTTTTACGGGGTCCACGGCATCGAGATACAGCGTGGACGCAAAGAGCCCCACCATGAGCAAGACCACGATGTAGGTGACGGGCATGAGTTTGGCCATGTTCACCCGATAGGCCTTGCCCGAAATACGAGTGCGGATCTCTTCGTAGGTCGCGACGGCGATGTGGCCGCCGTCGAACGGCAGAATCGGCACGAGGTTGATGAGGCCGAGAAAAATGTTGACCGTGGCGAGCAACGCAAGAACGCCAGCCCATCCGGCCTGTTCGCCGAGTTGGGTACCGACGTTCACGATGCCAAGAAGCGACATAGGACGATCGAC
>JBIIGP010000007.1:0-19044 GCA_044236415.1 Acidimicrobiales bacterium
GTTCACGCACGCAACGCGGAAACGAGAACGCGGCGTTGCGTGCCGGGCGTCGAGGAAACCGTTGAGGTCGAAGCGCCAAAAGCCATCGAAGGCGAGACCGTCGAGATCGAGCACGGCCTCAATATCGCGAGATCGGCCTCGCCGAATGTGGGTATTCGGAGCGGTGGCGCTGGGGAGATTGAACAATTCATGGCGGAGAAGGTGCAGCCGTTCGTGCACGGAAAACCCGTACTCGAGGAAGACGGGTTGTTCCGGAAAGGTCAGTGCCGGTGTGAGCACGGCGCGATACCCGGCATCGGCGATCGACACGACGGCACGATTTAGGGCTTCGGGGGAGGGGGGAGCGCCTGGCGTCGGACTGAGCAGGGCCAGCGCGGGATCGCCCCGCCAAGGGCCGATCCGCATGCGGTCGGAATGTCCGGTGATCGTGTCAGTGCGTCGCATGGCCTCGTCACGAGCCTAGGACCCCCGACTGCTCTGCTCCTTTGCATGGGGACTCGGCCGGTCCCTTTTCGCCAGCGGTCAAACCCGATGGGCCAGCCACGTTCGATTGCCCCGGTAGCCTCCGCCCGGTGATTCCCGACCGACTTCTGCCCGTTCTTGAGCGAACAGCCCCACTGGCTGAGCGCTTTGCCGCGTCGGGATACAAGCTCTATTTGGTCGGTGGAGTTGTTCGCGACCTGCTTCTGGGCCGGGATATGAGCGATGGTCGGGACATCGATATGACCACCGACGCCCTTCCGGCCGAAACGAAGCGATTGGTCAAGGGCTGGGCCGATTCGGTCTGGAGCCAGGGAGAGCGATTCGGCACGATTGGCTGTCAGAAGGACGGCTGGACGTTCGAAATCACCACCCACCGGGCCGAGGCGTACGACCCAGAATCTCGCAAGCCCGAGGTCGTGTTCTCCGGTGTGATCGACGCCGACCTGTCTCGTCGGGACTTCACGGTGAACGCGATGGCGTTGTCGCTACCCGACCCCGTACTCATCGATCCCTTTGGCGGAGCCGAAGACCTTGCCGCCGGCCGGCTGCGAACGCCGCTGTCGCCGGAAGAGTCGTTCTCTGACGATCCGTTGCGGATGTTGCGCGCGGCCCGGTTCCTCGCCGGGTACGGCCTGACTCCCGATGACGATCTGCGCGCCGCAGCAACATCAATGTGCGAACGGCTGTCGATTGTTTCGGCCGAACGCATTCGTGACGAGTTCGACAAGTTGATGGTCGTTGACGACCCAACGCCGGGTTTGTGGTTCCTTGCCGATACCGGATTGATGGATCAGTTCCTCCCCGAGTTCTCGCGAATGCGTCTCGAACAGGATCCAATTCATCGACATAAGGATGTGCTGACCCACACGATCGCCGTTATCGGCAAGACGAGTACGAATCGACTCGTTCGTTTGTCGGCGCTCTATCACGACGTTGGTAAGCCGAAAACACGCGCAATTGGCGATGCCGGTGTGTCGTTCCATCACCACGAAGTCGTTGGCGCGCGCATGACGCGTGAACGAATGAAAGCGCTGAAGTACTCAAGTGACGACGTAGAAGCGGTAAGTCGTTTGGTATTTCTTCACTTGCGTTTTCATACCTACAAGATGGGTTGGACCGACTCTGCGGTTCGCCGATTTGTCCGTGATGCTGGGGATTTATTGCCTGAATTGATTGAACTCACTCGTTGCGATTGCACCACGCGCAATGAGCGAAAAGCGCAAGAACTTGCAAAACGCATGGATGAACTCGAAGCGCGCATCGACGAACTTCTTGCGCGAGAAGAACTCGCGTCCATGCGACCTGATCTTGATGGCAACGCCGTGATGAACTACCTCGGGCTCACGCCCGGTCGCGATGTCGGTGACGCACTCGACTTCCTTTTGGAACTTCGTTTGGAAGAAGGTCCGTTAGGTGAAGACGAAGCGAAGAAACGCCTCGACGCGTGGTGGGCGGAACGTCAGTCGAACTGAGCTGGCTCGAATTCGATTACACGCCGTCTTTGCGACCGCGGATGATCACTGTGCTCGGCACGATGGAGCGACCGGAACGAGCTTCGGGTTCGAGCAATGCATCAACGCGAAAGTTCGCTCGCATGAATGAGCCAAACAATTCCGCGACGGAACGTGAGTAGATCTCGATGCCATCAAGGTCCTGTGGCATGTCCTCCCCGTAACGACGAGCAAGGCGCGGCGAGTTCATTGGATCGTGGTCAAGCATGAGCCAGGCCGGATGGGGGAGCGACACACTGAAGGAACCGCCGGTGCGAAGAACTCGATTCACTTGTCGCAGCACCCGATCGAGATCGTCGGCCCGAGCGAGCGCATAGACAGACAGCGCAAGATCGATTTGGTCGGCGCGAACGAAGGCCAGATCGGCGAGATCGCCGTGGTGAAGTTCGACCTTGACCTCGTTGACCTCTGCGAGTTGTCGGGCGGCGTCGATGCGGGCGATGTCGTGGTCGACGGCAATCACATGAGCGCCGGCAAGGGCCAGGCTCACGGCGTTGTGTCCGAGTCCGACGCCAAGTTGGAGGATTTTCTTGCCCTTTGGGGCGGTGAGGAGTTTCAGCGAATCGTCGCCGGGAAGATCGGGGCCCCAGGTGACGGTGTCGAGTGGGAGCTCCGCCCGACCGGGGAAGGAAGTCGATGGGTTGGCCGAAGGGCGAGAGGATCCGTAGTCAGTCACGGGGGCAGTCTCCCGCGGGCAACGGTGCGGCCGGTGGACCGGACGACGGCGCTTGTACCGCAAGTGGACCTGCCCGTCGCTAGCCTCGGCCCCTATGGGTTCCGCCTCACGACCCTTCCGCGGTGCCCCGAGCGGCAAAGGCGGCGAGATCGATTACCGACTCGCGCGTCAGCACCTCATTTCGGAATACAAGAAGGGCCGGTTGGCCCAGCACGAAGTCTGTGATGCTCACCCTGAATTGGTGCGTGCCGCCCGTGAAGTGGGCCAGCCCACCAGCGAGGACTGCCCGATCTGCAAGGACCACACATTGGTCTTGGTGTCCTATGTCTTTGGGCCCCGATTGCCCGCTTTTGGTCGTTGCATCACCACGGCCAAGGAACTGAAGGCCTTCACAAAGCGCTCAAAAGAGGGAGATTTCGCCTGTTATGTCGTCGAAGTCTGCCCCGCGTGCCATTGGAACCATTTGGCCCGTACCTTCTTATTGAATCCGGCCCGTTCGGCCTGATCGCCTTCCACCATGTCCCCCTCCACCCGCGGCTCAGCCGCTTCCGGACGTCGTTCGACGCGTGCCGCCCGCAAGGTCGGGCCTGACGGCGTGCGCCGAAGCATCTTTTGGCGCTGGCGCCGAGCGTTCTTCGCTGGTGGCATGGTCGGGATCCTGTTAATCGCTGGCGCTGGCTACTTATTCACCCAGGTTCCCCTGCCAGACAAGGATCCGCCCCTTCTTCAGACCACCTTCATGTGTTCTTCCGAAGTGTCCTCTGGCTGTGTCGCGGACAATTCGATCGCCCAGTTGTCAGGCGGGGTGAACCGAATTTCGGTGGATTGGAACGAAATTCCTCAGGTCGTGGTCGATGCGGTACTCGCTGCCGAAGATCGAACGTTCTTTGAGCACGGCGGTGTTGATCCGGCCGGCATCCTGCGAGCGGTATGGACGAACCTTCAAGCCGGTGGCGTTTCTCAGGGCGGTTCAACCATCACACAGCAATACGTGAAGAACGTTTATCTCACACAAGAACGCACGATTACCCGAAAGATCAAAGAAGCGGCTCTCGCGGTGAAGGTTGAACGTGAACTTCCGAAACAGGAAATTCTCACTCGCTACCTCAACACGATTTATCTCGGCCGTGGTGCCTACGGAATCGAAGCAGCAACTCGCACCTACTTCGGCAAGGACCTCGATCAAATCACGTTGCCCGAAGCGGCGTATCTCGCTGGACTCATTCGCTCCCCTGAAACTGCCGATGCGAAGTTGCCAGAGAACGATCCGAAAGCTCAGCGCAGTCGCCAAACTGCAATCGATCGTCGCGCTTCGGTGCTTGATGCAATGGTTGTGACTGGTGCAATTACGACAGAGGAAGCAACCGCAGCGAAGGCAAACGACTGGAGCGACGTGCTGGTTCGCAGCACGAAGAACAGTTACGGAAATGTCGCCCGCACCGAGTGGGGCACGGAGTATTTCGTCGATTACGTGCGCCATTGGCTGATCACCGAGGGTGGGTTCACCGACGCGCAGGTCTACGGCGGTGGACTTCGTGTGTACACGACACTTGATTTAGAAGATCAGGGTGCTGCGGCGCTGGCAATTACTTCGACGTTGAATCAACCGAATGACCCGGCCGCCGCGTTGGTGTCGATAGATGACATTGGTGCCGTGCGGGCGATGATTGGCGGACTCGATTTCAGCGGATCGGGCAAGTATTCAAAGGTGAATCTTGCTGTCGGTGCTGAAGGTGGCGGGGCCGGCCGTCAAGCCGGTTCGGCGTTTAAGGCGTTCACACTTGCCGAAGCAATGAACCAAGACATGCCAATGTCGAAGTCGTACAACGCTCCGTCGCGAATTTCGATTCCGAAGGCCGACGGCGGACGCGATTGGAGCGTCGGCAATTATGCCGATGCCGGACTTGGGCAACTCGATCTCATCGCAGCAACGATGCAATCGTCTAACACGGCCTATGCCCAGTTGATGTTGGATGTCGGACCGAAGAATGTCGCTGACCTCGCAACGCAGATGGGAATCACGAGCCCACTTAAAGCGGTACCTGCGCTGACACTGGGTACGAGTGAAGTGTCGGTTTTGGATATGGCTTCGGGTTATTCGACGTTGGCCGACAACGGTGAGCACATCAAGCCAACGGTTGTCACGAAAGTCACCGATGCAAAAGGCAATGTCCTCTATGAGAACAAAGTCATTCGCAAACGGGTACTCGACGCCAAAGATGTGGCCAAGGTCAATTACATCCTCAATCAGGTAGTTGAAGGCGGCACCGGCACGGGCGCCCGCATCGGTCAGCCCGCTGCGGGCAAAACGGGAACGACGGAAAACAACCGCGATGCCTGGTTCGTGGGCTTCACCTGCAAGCTGACGACAGCAGTGTGGGTTGGTTATCCCGACGGCACGTTCATGAAATCGGTGCACGGAATCTCGGTAACCGGTGGCTCGTTTCCCGCCACGATTTGGAAGAAATACATGACCGTGGCCACGAAGGGGACCTCGTCTTGTCCGTTCCCCTATCCCACCGATGACGGTACGAACCTGGGATCGACGTCATCAACCAGTTCGACAAGTTCCTCGAGCACCTCGAGTTCTTCGACGTCATCAACTGTGAAGCCGTCGACCACCTCCTCCTCCTCAACGACTTCGACGACCAGACCGACCTCGACCACGACGTCGACAACCACTACGACGGTCACGCCGTAGACGAACAAATTCGCCCCATCTTTGTGGTGAGTGTGACGGCCCGATAGCGTCGTGGACATCCGCCGGTAGCCGAGGGGCACTGGACGGTCAGGAGGCTCCAATGAGCACGCGAATCACTGTTCCATCGGTGCAGGGCCGCAAGGTTCGACGCGGTGACGTTCCGTTGGTGATGGTCACTGCGTACGACGCGCCCGGCGCGCGAATGGCCGATGCTGCCGGCATCGACATGATCCTTGTTGGTGATTCCGTTGCGATGGTTGTTCTTGGTTACGAAGACACCTTGCAGGTCACCGTTGCCGACATGGCCCATCACACCGCTGCGGTTGCTCGTGCAACGCCGGCTTCTCTGATCGTCGCCGATATGCCTTGGATGAGTTACCACGTGTCGGTTGCCGACACGGTGACAAACGCTGCCTCACTTATTCGTGCCGGCGCGCAGGCCGTGAAACTTGAAGGTGGGCGCAAGCGCCTTCCGATGGTCGAAGCACTCGTCGACGCCGAGATTCCGGTGATGGGCCACATTGGACTTACCCCGCAATCAGTCAACGCGATGGGCGGGTTCAAGGTTCAGGGTCGTAAGCACGAAGCGGCGCTGGCGCTCGTCGAAGATGCAAAAGCCCTTGCGCATGCTGGATGTTTTGCGATTGTGATCGAGGGTGTGCCCGACGAGGTCGGCCGCATGATTACTGAATCGATCGACATTCCCACCGTTGGTATTGGTGCAGGCGCCGGATGCGACGGACAGGTCCTCGTTCTCCACGACGTGCTTGGCATTGAAGACCGCGTGCTTCCCAAGTTCGTTCGTCGTTACGCCGACCTCGGCGCCGAAGGTGTTCGCGCTCTTGGCGCCTATGCCGACGATGTGCGGACCGGACGCTTCCCTTCCGCTGCCGAGAGCTACTCGCTTGAACCTCGTACGGCCGAAACACTCGGTTTGTACGGCACGCCAATTTCTCCGGTCTGACGAATGAAGCGGCGAGCGGTTGGTGCCGTCGTCGCACTTGCTGCGACCGCAGCATTGCTCAGTGGATGCGGTTCGGGTGTTTCGTCAACGGAGCAATCGCAGCAGCAGTCGGTAGCGACCGCCGAGGCGTCGTTGCGCGCGCAGGGATTCACCAAAGTCATGCTGCGCATTCGCCATGCCGATGGCACCGTTGAAGAGCATTGCGTGTGGTTGGCCGATACTGACTTCGAGCGGGAGCAGGGTCTTATGGAGATCACTGATCCATCGCTTGGCGGCGGCGATGCACTTGTCTTCCAATTTGAGAGCGACACCGACCGGGCGTTCTGGATGAAGGACACGTTGCTGCCCCTTTCCATTGCATGGGTGGATTCGTCGGGCAGCGTGGTGAACACCGCGGACATGGATCCCTGCCCGGCCGAGACCAAGAACTGCCCGCGATTCCCTCCGGGCCGCCCCTATCGATTGGCGATCGAAATGGCCCAAGGTCGGCTCCAGGACTGGGGAATCAGCCCCGGCGCCACCATCTCACTGGCTGGGGCCTGCTGAACGGGCCGAACCGCTCTTGGGAGTTTGGGGCCACCTCCTATAGGGTTCCATCTCCAATTGAAGCCCTGCCCTGAGCTTTCGGGGCTCCGGTTCCCGCCCTGCGGCCCGGATCCAGAGGGAGGTGATGCGCTCATGCGAGCGTATGAACTCATGATCATTTTCGACGGTGACGTCGAAGACACTGCAGTCAACGCGATGCTCGCCAACGTCAACAAGCTTGTTGAAGCTGGTGGCGGCGAGGTCAAGAAGACCGATCGTTGGGGTCGTCGGCGTTTCGCTTACGAAATCAACCACAAGTGGGAAGGCATCTACGTCGTGCTTGAGATCTCGACCGAGGGTCGCGATCTTCACGAGGTCGAGCGCGTTCTGCACATCGCGGACGAAGTTGTTCGCCACAAGGTCATGCGTCTGCCCGAGAAGGAAGCCGTTCGACGCGGTCTACTCGGCGACGCCACCCCGGCGACCGCCGGTTGAGTGGAAGGTCACGACAATGGCAGCAGATAACAACGTTGTACTTGTAGGAAACTGCACCCGCGATCCAGAACTTCGTTTCACCGCAAGCGGTCAAGCAGTCGCAGCCTTTGGGCTCGCTGTGAACCGTCGCTGGCAAAACCGCCAGACCAACGAGTGGGAAGAGCAAGTTTCGTTCTTTGATGTCACCGTCTGGCAACAGATGGCGGAGAACGTTGCGGAAACGATCACCAAGGGCACTCGTGTCGTGGTGAGTGGTCGTTTGCAGCAGAGTTCGTGGCAGACACAAGACGGCGACAAGCGCACCAAGGTTGAAATTGTCGCTGACGAGGTAGCTCCGAGCCTCCGCTACGCCACCGCACAGGTTGTGCGCAACGAACGCCGTGAAGGCTTCGATGGTGGCGGCAACTCCGGTAGCGGCGGCGCAAGTCGCCCCGCTCCTAATGATCCCCCCGCTGGTTACGACATGGATGAGGAACCGTTCTGATGGCAAAGGCAGCCCCAAAGCGCGGCAAGAACAAAGACAACGCTCGCCGCAGCAAGAAGAAGATCAGCCTGCTTACGCAGGAAAAAGTCGAGTTCGTTGATTACAAGGACATCAACATGCTTCGTCGGTTTATGTCCGACCGAGCAAAGATTCGTGCCCGTCGTGTCAGCGGCAACGACTCACAGCAGCAGAAGGAAATCGCACGAGCAATCAAGAACGCTCGTGAAATGGCACTTCTGCCGTACACCAACCGCGTGACCACCCAGCGTGGCGGCGGTCGTGACCGTGGCGAACGCGGTGACCGTGGCGATCGTGGCGATCGCGGGCTCAAGCTCGAGAACGCCGAGATTCGTGAAACCGTCACTGATGACGCCGTGATCGAGGAGCTCGAGGCAACGTTTATCGATGCCGAAGGCACCGAGATTGATGTCGTCGTGGAAGACGTGGAGGTTTCCGAATGAAGCTTCTCCTCCGTTCCGACGTCAATGGTGTTGGCAAGAAGGGCGACGTGGTTGAGGTGGCCGATGGTTTCGGTCGCAACTACCTGCTCCCCAAGGGTTTCGCTGTTCTGGCGACCCGTGGTGGAGAAGCCCAGGCCGCAGCGATGCGCCGCTCACGCGATCAGCGTGACGCCGCCGATCGCTCGGCAGCTTCTGACATCGCCGCCAAGCTTGTGCCCGCGGTTATTGCCGTGAGCGCCCGAGCCAAGGCCGAAGGCGACCTCTTCGGTTCCGTTTCGGTGACCGATGTTGTCGAGGCCGTTGCCGCACAAACCGGCATCGAACTCGATCGTCACTCGATTCACATCGACGGAGCGATCAAGACCGTTGGCACCCACTCGGTGTCAGCACGTCTGCACCCCGAGGTGCAGTTCCAGATCACCGTTGAGGTCTCGCCGGCCTGAGCCGCAGACACCAACGAGTATCGATACAGAGGGGCCGGTTCGCCGGCTCCTCTGTGCGTTTTCCCAGCGTGTGGCGTTGGTCTCAATGACCTAGTCAAGGATTCGTTGTCCACACTGTGAGACCTGTAGTGCTGTCACAGCGGATTTCTAGAGTGATCCCATGGTGCATAAGGGATTCCGAGGGTCCGTTCCTCCACAGATGGCGAACGTTGTCCACACTCCGTCCACAGGGTCGTCCCCCGAAAAAACCGGGGTTGTCCCTCTAGCGATCCCCAGCCAAAGCGGGGGAGGCTTGACCCCTCATGAGTGAGTACGACGAACCCCGATCCGCCAACCGCCCTGCTGGGGCTGGTCGGGTCCCTCCCCACAATCTCCAGGCCGAAGAGTCGCTTCTCGGCGCCATGCTGCTTTCGAAAGAAGCAGTATCGATCGCGTCCGAGACGTTGTCGGCCGACAACTTCTATAAGCCGGCTCACGCGCACATCTTCGACGCGATCACCTCGTTGTCCGCTGCAGGTGAACCGGCCGACCCGGTAACGGTGGCCGAAGAACTCAGTCGAGCCGGTTTGCTCGATGCCATCGGTGGCCCTGCAACCCTGGTCACGCTGCAGGCAGCAACACCTGCAGTGTCGAGCGCGTCTCGGTACGCCCGCATTATTGAAGAGCACGCGTTGTTGCGCCGTCTTATTGGTGTCGCCGGCGAAATCGCCGAGATGTCCTACGGCCTTCCCGAAGATGTCACCAAAACTGTCGACCAGGCCGAAACCATGGTCTTCGAAGTCGCGCAGCGTCGTGCGACCGACACGCTTGCTCCGTTGTCCGATCTTCTCGGTACCAACCTCGACCATCTCGAAGACGTCGTCAGCCGTGGTGAATCCATTACCGGTATGCCCACTGGTTTCCTCGACCTCGACGAACTGCTCTCAGGTCTGCAACCAAATGCGCTCTATGTGCTTGGCGCGCGTCCCTCAATGGGAAAGACCGCGCTCGCACTCGGTATGGCCTGCAATGCAGCCATTGAATCCCATCGGCCGGTGTTGTTGTTCTCGCTCGAAATGGGCCAACTCGAACTCACACAACGTTTGTTGTGCGCCGAGGCGCGCGTCGATTCACGCAAAGTGCGCACGGGTCAGCTCACCGAATCCGACTGGGGCAAGATCGCACATGCCACTGGGCGTCTTGCCGACGCTCCTATCTGGATCGACGACAACCCCAACGTCACCATCATGGAGATTCGCTCAAAGGCGAGACGCTTGCGCAGTCGTCTCGGCGATCTCGGCCTCATCGTCGTCGACTACTTGCAGCTCATGAGCGGTCGTTCCAATGCCGAAAACCGTCAGGTGGAGATCTCTGAAATCTCTCGAGGTCTCAAGATTCTGGCTCGTGAACTCGAATGCCCTGTTGTGGCGCTGTCGCAGCTTTCACGACAACTCGAAATGCGGGCCGATAAGCGTCCGATGTTGGCCGACCTTCGTGAATCGGGCGCAATCGAACAGGACGCCGACGTCGTCATGTTCATTTACCGAGACGATGTCTACAATCTCGACTCGCCCGATCGTGGCACGGCAGAAATCCTCATCAGCAAGCACCGAAATGGCCCCACGGGCATGGTGCGCCTTGCGTTCCTCGATCACTACACAAAGTTCGCCAATATGGCGCGAGGCACCTGAGCGTCTCTCCCACGAACTTCGTCGTGTTCAGTTACGCAGCATGAAGAAGTGAATCGGTCGTCCCATCGTCTTCTGGTTTGACCTCGTTGTGACGGTCCGGTTTGCGGCGCCAAACGAGATAGATCAGCGAGCCTGTCGCAATCGGGAGCGCGAAGGTGAATGCTCGATAGACGATGACTGCCGAGATCGCAACGGATGATTCGACTCCGGCACTCATGAGCCCTGCTGTGATGGCACCGTCGAGAACGCCGACACCGCCAGGGGTAGGGATGAATGATGTCGCAACTCTGGCAATCAGATAGGCGCGAAGAACATCAAGAACGGAAATTGCGGACGGCGAAAGATCGTCGATGACAACGACGAGTATGAGCGCACCAAACAACGTGGAAAGCGCTCCTGCGCTTATGAGTTTTGGTGCGCGGTCGCGGACAAGTTCGTTCGCTCCCGACCGAAAGCGGTGCACGGAGGCGCGGAATCTCGCTCTGCGAAACGCCCCTTTTGTCTGACTCGTTCGGGTAATGGTGTTTTCGATGAAATGCAGGAGGGCTTGACTTGCCCGAGAGTCACTGCTCAGAACCATCCAGACGACGCAGGAAAACAGGATCGCAATCAGCGCACTCCCTATTTCCAAAAGGTCGACGGTGTTGGTTCCGCGCAGAATCATTGAAGAGCCAATGACGATGACGAGACAAACCCAACGACCAATTGCGAAGGCTTGACCGCTGGCGAAGACGGTGAGTGCGGCTTGTTCGGATCCGTGGCCAAGTCGCCGACAGATCTTCATTCGAGCTGCGATTCCAACGACTGATCCGCCCGGGAGTCCATTGGCCGCAGCAAGGTTGACTTGATCGAGCACGACGCCATGACGGATTCGAAGGTGAGATTGCGTGAGTCGGTAGACGATTCCTCGGGAGACGAGCATTGTGAACCAACACGCAGCAACGAGAGCAAGCGCCGGAAGGGTGAGTGAACCGAGTTGGGTGAAGGCGGAACTGAGCAGCCCGCGAAGCCTCACCCCCGCAACTCCAAATGCAAGAACCAGCACAACGGCACCAATTGGATACGACCAACGACGGAACGTTTGGTTCGACCAACACGGACTCGGGGTGTTTCTCTTCACCGTCTGACGCGATGAACACATCGACGGAGAAACTGCGGCCGGGTCCGGTCTGATGACCGACCTTCTGGTCACGAGAGGGACGGTACAGAGGCGGGCCCGTCGTGAATAGAGCGAACAGTGTGTGTTCGCCGCGAAATCACACGGTGCTCACCATGTCGTCACCTGAGCGTCACCAACGATTGGGTTCTAGGCTGATTTCATGAAACTGGGCGACGAAGTCACCGTGCACATGAATGCCACACCGCAGCAGGTGTGGGCGCTGGTCAGCGATGTAACTCAGATTGGTCGCTACAGCCCAGAAACCTTTGAAGGCGAATGGCTCGACGGGGCAACTGGTCCGGCGGTGGGCGCTCGGTTCCGTGGCCACGTGAAGCGCAACCAAAAGGGCCCGACCTATTGGACGAAGTGTTACGTCACAACGTGTGAACCAGGAAAAGAGTTTGCCTTCGGTGTTGGCGAACCAGGAAAGGCCGCCATCAGTTGGGGCTATCGAGTTGCTCCGGGTGCAAACGGTGGTTCCGATGTCACGGAGTTCTTCGAACTCGCTCCAAAACTCCCGATGAAGATCTATTGGGCGTTGCTGGGCTGGAGTCGGGGAAAGACAAACCGCAATGGCATGCAAACCACACTCGAGCGGATCAAAAAAGTGGCCGACGCCGACGCTTCATCAGCGAACTAAGAAAGCCACTTAGATCACCGCGCCAACGGTGTCGGAGCTGTTGACAACGGGAAGTCCAGATTTCTCCCACACCTGCATGCCGCCGGTCATGTTCACCGCGTCGATGCCATGGTTGAGTAGCCATGCGGTGACCTTGCCGGAGCGATTACCCGATCGGCAGATCACAACAATGCGGCGGCCATCACGGAATTCATCGAGATGGTCGGGGAGGTCACGCATGGCGATGTGTTGTGCAGCCGGTGCATGACCGGCTTCCCACTCGTCGTCTTCGCGCACATCGAGGAAGAAGGCATCGGCGTCGACCGATGCAGCGTCGACATCGATCACGGGCAGCGTGGCAGGAATGTTGCCCGTCGACCAGGCCGTGTAGCCACCAAGAAGATCGGACACATCGGCGAAACCGTGGGACCGCAAAAGGCTTGAGGCAATGGCGGAGCGATAGCCGCCGGCGCAGAACACCACGGTGGGAGCTGCGGGATCGAGGTCTTTAAGGCCGTGGAGCAAAGAAGGAAGGCTCACTGAGCGCGCGCCGGGAACGGAGCCAAGCGCAACTTCTCCTGGGTTGCGAACATCAACAAGAACGAGGTCTTTCACCGATGCAATACGCTCGGCGAGATCGTCGACCGAAAGTCGCGAAAGCTGTTCAACGTGGCTGGGATTGGCCACGAACGTCGCAATCGGATCGGCAAGTGCACCGATGACGTTGTCGAAACCAATACGAGCAAGCCGCATTTTGGCTTCGGGTTCATGGCCGGGATCGGTCACCAAGATGATTGGTGTGCCTGGTTCCATAACTTCACCTGCGTACTCAGCAAAGCGACCACCGAGACCAATGTCAATGGAACCGCGCAGATGACCTTGCGCAAACGCAATGTCGTCGCGAGCGTCGATAACAACAGCTCCGCCCTTTTGGTGTTCGAGCACTGTTTCGAGCGAAAGCGCTTTGACGCTGACGTCTTGGTCAAGAAGCGCTCGAGATTCGCGGTTCTTGTTGGCGGCAAACGCAAAATACAGCGGCGCAACGGTTTGACCTTGTGTCACAACATCAACGAAGTCTTCAGCAACCATGGGCTGCAGCGCGTAATTCATGCGGCGCTGTTCGCCGATAGTCGAAACGGTTTCGGTAGAAAGGTTCTTGCCACAGGCCGAACCTGCACCGTGTGCGGGATAGACCTTCGTCGCATCAGGAAGCGTTAGCAATTTGTCGTGAAGTGATCGATAGAGCTGGAAGCCGAGTTCTTCAGCGGTGACACCAACCGATGCAAGAAGATCAGGCCGACCAACATCACCAATGAAAAGGGTGTCGCCAGTGAGCACACCTTCGGGTTCGCTGTCAGGACCATTGGGACGAACAACGATGCAAATCGATTCAGGGGTGTGGCCCGGGGTTTCGAGAATTTCCAGGTCGACGTTTCCGAGGCTGATGTGATCACCATTGGAATGTGTCTCAATGGGGAAGCCCACCCGACCGGCAGCCGCCGCGCCGTAGATGATGTCGGCGTCGGTGCGTGCAGCGAGTTCGAGATGGCCGGAAAGGAAGTCGGCGTGGAAATGCGTCTCGATCACTTTCGTGATCGTGAAGCCATGTGCTTCTGCATCAGCGAGATACTCGTTGACATCGCGTTGCGGATCGACGACTACGGCGCGGCCTGTGGATTCATCGCCAATGAGGTAGCTCGCGTGGGAAAGGCAACCGAGGTAGTACTGCTTGAGGAACATGGTGACTCCATCTGCTTGCATTGTCGTGACTTGATGATACCCTATGGGGTATGTGTAAACAAACCACGTGCAAGAAATGCGGTCGTCCGTCATGGTCCGGATGTGGAGCCCATGTCGAACAGGTGCTTGGAAACGTGCCGAAATCCGAGCGCTGCCAGTGCAACGCAAAGAGCGGCGTGAGCGGCTCAAAGCGCACGACACCTAAGAAAGAATCAGTCACCGTCGGAGCATCAACCGAGAAGAAGCGCTGGTTCCGTCGCTGACGGACCTGACAGAGAACGGAAACTCATGGAAATCAACGCAGATGTAAAAGCAGACCTTCATAAGCGACTGCGCCGCATTGAAGGCCAGGTTCGCGGGATTCAGGGAATGCTTGAAGAAGACCGGGAATGTCGAGACATCGTCACGCAGATTGCCGCAGTCACCAAAGCAATGGAACAGGTGGGCTTCAAGATGCTTGCGTCCGGACTTGTGTCCTGTCTGCAGGACCCTGAGCGCTCGGCTGCGGAGGGCTACCCCGTTGAAGAGGTTGAACGCCTCTTTCTCAAACTGACCTAAGTCGTTCGCAAACCAATCAGAGGAGACGCACATGACCGAACACACGCATGGCAAAGAGGTTCTTCGACCGCTGGCTGTTGAAGGTCGCGCGCTTCGTCAGATGATTCCCGACGTCTACGCCGGATTCGCCGACCTGAATAAGGCCGCAATGGCTCCGGGCGTGCTCGAGCCGAAGGTCAAAGAACTCCTTGCGCTCGCGATGGGCGTCACGCTCCGATGCGACGGTTGTATTGCGACACATGCACGCGGCGCCGCATCTGCCGGCGCAACTCGTGAAGAAGTAGCCGAAGCAATCGGCGTCACGCTCCTCATGAACGGTGGACCAGGAACGGTGTACGGGCCCCGAGCCTACGACGCGTTCTGCGAATACATCGAAGCCATCGAGGCGAAAGACGCGCCGCCGGCCAGTTGAGATTGCGGGCTCCGAGCAATCCGCCACAGCGTCCTGCTCCTCGCTAGGGTCACGTTATGGCGAGTGACTTTCAAATGAAGGCAATGAACAAGGTGCACAGCGCGACGCTGAAGTTGAGTGGCGGTCGGCTCGGTTGGCACATGTATGGAATGCCGGTTGTAGAACTCACGACGATTGGCCGAAAGTCCGGGCAACCGCGTACCTCGTTGCTGACATCACCCGTGCAGAACGGTGATGCATTTGTGATTGTCGCGTCACGAGGAGGCGACGACATCAACCCCGCATGGTTTTTGAATCTGAAAGCGAACCCTGAAGTGACCGTGAAGTCGGGGCGCAAACCTGCAGTGAAGATGCGCGCGCGTATTGCTGCAGATGCTGAGCGCGACGAACTGTGGAAGCGCATCATGGACTACAAGCCGCACTACGGCGGCTACCAGAAGAAGACCGATCGACTGATCCCGCTCGTCGTTCTGGAACCAATTCACTGAATTCATTTGTTTGGTGAACTCAGGCCTTTTGGGGCCATAGATGGTGCATGTGAATCGCTTCGATGCGTTGAGGCCCTTGGTATCGCGTGAATTCGAACTGGTTTGAGCAATGAGCAAAATGCACAGGCCAAACGAACCCATCAGCAACGCGATGGGGCTTTTGCGCGTTTTTGTGGTTAGCGTTGTCTCCACATCGCAGTTCAAACGGAACGCGATGAAATGAAAAGTAGAGAAATGACTACAGGTACCGTGAAGTTTTTCAATGCCGAAAAGGGTTTCGGCTTCATCTCACGTGAGGGTGGCGACGATGTGTTCGTTCACTTCTCCAACATCCAGGCCGAGGGTTACAAGACCCTCGACGAAGGACAGACCGTCGAGTTCGACATCACCAAGGGTCAGAAGGGCGATCAGGCCGAGAACGTTCGCGTCATCTGATTGCACTCCCCTCGGGGAACCATTTGAGTCACTGCCGGCCCGAAAGGGTCGGCAGTTTCTGTTTTGCGTCGCTGTCGTTGGTGTGCCGGTTGCATGTAGCGAACGCTCTCGTTGTGAAAACGGCAAAGGCCCCGGCCGAAGCCGAGGCCTTTGTTTCGTTCGCTCGAAAGAGCGGCTTGTTCAGCCGACCTTCTTGAGAGTGTTGCGATCGCGGTGGACGATCGTGAGGCCCTTGGCCTTGACCTCGTAGGTCGTGGTCTCGTCGTAGCTCCACTCGCCGTCACCAATGGTGAGCGTGCAGGTGTAGGAAGGCGTGAAGGCGTTGGCTTCGAGGTGCTTGTTGGAAAGCACGCCGTAGGTGGTTGAACCATGATCGGCGCGGAGTTCGATGACCTTGGAATCAGCCTTGGCGGAACCACCGGCGATCACGGTCTGGCCACGCGGCACCATGAATGAGCGCATGAACTCACCGTTCGCTGCGTCCCAGAGCCAGTAGCCGACCTCAGTGTGGAACGGCTCGTCTTCGCCCTGCTTGTAGGCGGCCATGCGGTAATCGAGGCCGAACATCTGCTGGACGCCATTGTCGACGGGGCCGAACGGCTTGAGTTCAACCTTCTCGCGGTAAGGGGTTTCGACGATCTCGCCAACATCGTGGTGGTAGGAAATGTCGATGCCCTGATCGCCTTCCCATGAGCCAGCAAGGCCGGCAAGGGGGCCGAGTTCAGCGGTTGTGGGGACTGGCATTTTGATTCTCCGGAAGTTGAGATGGGCCGGACTGTCGGCCGATTCGTTTGCGAACCCGGACCTTAGCGGCAACGGGGAAGGGTTGTCTCAGTGAGTCTCCGCAAAAGCAGCAAAGGACCGGCGCCAGTGGAAATCCACCAGCGCCGGTCCTCGCAACGTCTCGAAATCAGCCGGCTTCGGAGTGGGTAACGGGCTGTTCACCCATCCATTCGCGCAATGTGTTCTTGAGCTTGGTTTGCTGGATGAACAGATCGTGCTCGGCCGGAATCGGCGTGGCGGCCTGCGGAGCTTTGAAATAGAAGCTCAGCCATTCCTGCACGCCGCTCTGGCCAGCACGAGCAGCGAGGTCCATGAACAGCGCGAGGTCGAGAACGATCGGCGCAGCAAGGATCGAGTCGCGGCACAGGAAGTTGACCTTGATCTGCATCGGGTACCCCATCCATCCGAAGATGTCGATGTTGTCCCAACCTTCTTTGTTGTCGCCACGCGGTGGGTAGTAGTTGATGCGAACGACGTGGTCGACGTTGCCGTAGAGCTCGGGGTACACCTCGGGCTGAAGCACGGAATCGATCACGCCAAGTTTCGAAACCTCTTTGGTTTTGAAGTTGTCCGGATCGTCAAGCACCTCGCCGTCGCGGTTACCGAGAATGTTGGTGGAGTACCAACCACGGAGACCGAGCATGCGGGCCTTGAGTCCAGGAGCAAGCAGCGTCTTGAGCCAGGTCTGACCAGTCTTGAAGTCCTTGCCGGCGATCGGCACGTTCTCGCGAGCGGCGAGTTCGCGCATGCACGGAAGATCGACCGAAAGGTTTGGTGCGCCGTTGGCGAACGGAACATGCGACATGAGTGCGGCATACGCGTAGATCTGACTCGGCGAGATGTTCTCGTCGTTGTTGCGCAGGCCTTCTTCGAATGACTCAATCGTCATGTGCACGGCGCTGGCCTCTTGGTACGCCTCGGTCGAACCACACCACACCATGACGAGACGATCGCAGTTGTTCTCGGTGCGGAAGTTTTCGATGTCTGCGATGAGGGCCTCGGCTTGGGCCATCTTGTCGGTGACGTTCTTGATGCGAGTGCCATCGAGGCGCTTGACCCAGCGCTGATCGAACACGGCGTCCATCGCAACGACACCTTCGAGTTCGGCCGAGATGGGGCCGAGGTCGCGGTCTTCAAGCACGCCGGCGGTGCGGGCGGCCTCAAGGGCATTCGGGCTGATGGGATCCCAGCCACCGAACACAAGGTCACCGAGATCGGCCAGCGGCACGAACTCACGGATGAGCGGATTGCGGTTCTCGTCACGCTTACCCAAACGGATGTGGGCGAGCTGGCTGAGTGAGCCGACGGGGACGGAATGGCCGTTGCGGGCGGAGATGACGCCAGCAATGAAGGTGGAGGCAACGGCGCCCATGCCGGGGGTAAGGACCCCGAGGCGGCCGGTGGCTGGAGCAATGGTTACGGGAGTGTTCATACCTAAAAGGGTAGGTGAGTCTTGACAGTTAACAAGTTCATTACAGAAAGACTTAACAGTAAGGTGGCGGGGTGCCGACCTCAGACCGCCGTTCCCCCGCCGAGGGCCCACTGCTCAATCTCACAGTGCAGCAATTGGCCTACCTCGTCGCGGTGGCCGATCACGAAACGTTCTCCGAAGCAGCGTCGTCTCTCGGTGTCACGACCTCGGCGTTGTCGCAGGGACTCGCCGAACTTGAACGACGGCTTGGACTTTCGCTGTTCGAACGACAGGGGCGGCGACAGCTTTTACGAGAAGAGACGAACGAGGTTCTTGCCTATGCCCAACGCGTGGTTGCCGACACCCGTGATCTGGGCCGGTGGGTTGGTGCCGCTCAAGACGGTGGAGTCGGTCGTGTGCGCGTCGGAATGATTGATGCCGCGGCGGTGCACCACTTGCATGACGAGATGACCTCATTTCGTGCGCACCATCCTGAAGTGGATCTCCGACTCGTCGTTGCGCCATCAGGTGAATTACTCGACCAGG
Source organism: Acidimicrobiales bacterium (assembly GCA_044236415.1). Lineage (GTDB taxonomy): Bacteria > Actinomycetota > Acidimicrobiia > Acidimicrobiales > Acidimicrobilacustridaceae > Acidimicrobilacustris. The sequence continues at coordinate 18,565 of JBIIGP010000007.1, forward strand.
TCCGTCGCGGGGATCTTGATCTCGCAGTGATCGTTGATCCCGAACATGTGGATGGACTCGACGTGAGTCCGGTGGTGACCGAATCGCTTGTTGTTGTTGCACCTGAAGGGCACGACATCGGTGCGCCAAATACATGGGGACCGTGGGTGTTGTTTCCAAGAGGATCGAGAACTCGCCAACTCATCGAGCGCGCACTTGTCACCCGCGGAGCGGTTGTCGACGTTGTCGCTGAATCACATCAACCCGATGTGCTCCGCGAGATGACGCGACTTGGAATGGGATGGTCGGTCCTGCCCGATTCCCAATCTGGTCGAGAGGTTGGCGAGGACCCGGTCGTGGTTGCCGAACGTCACCTCGTGCTTGTCAGACCCTCTGCCCGAAGCGCGAATCCAGCGGCGGATCAGTTCGTACAGGCGCTGGTGGACTGAAAATTCTTACGGACTTCGGTCTTGTGCTGGTCGACACCTACGATTGCGGAAC
>JBIIGP010000146.1:0-5321 GCA_044236415.1 Acidimicrobiales bacterium
TTGCCATCATCTGCGCTTTTTACCGCAAGCTTCTTTTCGCAACGTTCGATCCGGAAGTTGCCGATGTCACTGGTGTCAATGTTGGCCGCATGGAAGCGCTGCTCATGCTCATGCTTGCCGTCACGATTCTCTTCACAATGAAAATTGTCGGTGTTCTGCTCATCAGCGCACTGCTCGTGACCCCAGCGGTTATCGCCCGCATGGTGACGGACTCTTTTGCCCGCATGCTCGTGATCGCCCCTCTCGTCGGAGCGGCCTGTGGGGCTGTCGGTATGGTCATCAGCTACCACGCCGATATTTCGTCGGGAGCATCGATCATCCTGCTCGCCGCATTTGTTTTCATCGTCGTCTACACGGTCACTGGTGCCCGCGGCCGCGGTAATGCCGGCGGCATGATCCACTGATCACTCGGGCGTAATCAGTTCCCAGATCTGGCCATCGGCCGTATCGCGAACCTCGACACCAGCTTCTGCGAGACCATCACGAATCTGATCGGACAAGTCGTAGAGCTTCGCCAGACGAACCTCCGAACGAGCCGAAAGCGCAATCTCGACGAGTGGGCCCACTACCTCTCGCGGATCAGTGAGTCCGCCCTTGGACGCCTCGCCCAGTCGAACGATCATCGATCGCAATAGCGCTCGCGCTTTGTCCATCTCATCGCTCTGAAGCGTGTCAGCCGACCAGCCGCGAATCGCATCATCAAGGTCGAGAGTGGCGGCAACGGCTCCGGCGGCATCGCGTTGTTCCATTGAACGATCGAACTCGGCGCTGCAGCGGTCTACGTCTGCCGCCAGCGAAGCTTCGATTTTTTTCGATGCAGTGGCCGCAACCGAATTTTCGGTGACCGCAGGCTCGGACGCCGGCAGGCTTTGACCAGTTGCTTTTGCTGAAGAACTCTTCGGGCCTTGCCGCAACACATCAATCGACACTGTCTCGCCGGTCGGAATTTCCATCGAGATGCCGTTGCGACGAATAGTGACGACACCGAGTCCCACAATCTTCGCGGTGTCCGCGTCGAGATCCATGATCACACCGGTGTGTTCATCGACACCGAGCACGAATGCACCGTGGGGGAGAAGTTCCTCCATCATCTGGAGTCGTCGTTCTCCGAGATAACAGAACCGAGTGTCGTGATGGCCACCCTCGGTGTTGTTGTAATGCGGAATGACTGCAACAGGCAGACCGATTAGCGTCAATAGATCGAGACCCTCGAGCCAGTACGGATCGGCTCCTGACTTGTAGATCTCGTACACCGGTACCGTGCTGATCCCGAGTGTGAGTGCAGCTGCACTTGAGAATGTCACTGCACCGTCGGTCTGCAACTTTTCCGCAAGTAGTTCGGGCAGCGGCGTCCCGGCCCACTGTCGCAATGCATAGGTGGGACTACCTGGGCCGGCAAAGACGAATCGGGCCTGCCTGATTGCGTTGAATGCGACTTCGCGCTCGAATGTTGTTTCGGCAGCGACATCACGGAGGCCGGCAACATCGACGACGCGGCTGAGTGACACCTTGAAGTATTCGACTGTTTTCGCCGAGAGTTCGTCGGCGTTCTCCTGAAAGCCGAATGGCGTGTCGAGAAAGATGGACGGAACAGGCGCACCAGCGACAGGTGACGACGCCGAGAGTTGCTCAAACACCTCGCGATGAGGCTTCACCATCGTGGGCGATGTCTCACCGCTTCCCATGATCGTAAGTAAACGGGTCATTCGGGTACAGCCTCCTGAGCAAATTCCACAAGCACTTCGGCCAATCGGACCGGATGCTGGGCATGAATATCGTGATGGGCCGGCGCGAACCAGTGCGCCCGGCCATTCGGAAGAAGTTCGAGCGCCGCATCTACCGCGACTCGCTTGTCGGTGCTCCATGCAACATCGCCGCTGTCGGCCGGCACCAACAAAGTGGGAACGGTGATGAGTGCATAGCGCGTTGACGGTTGGTGGCCATAGAGCGCCTCGAGAATCGCAATGTGTCGCTCGAGTGTCAGCCAAGGAGCGATTGTGCCGTCCGAGCGGATCTCGAAATTCGCCATCGCACCCACAATCCCGGTTTCGGGCCAATCGGCATTGCCGTCACGCATCCAGCGTTCCATCGACGTTGCCGGCGTTCCGACCAGATGCGGCGGCGTAAGCATTTCTTTGCACGCGGCCCAGTCATCGAACCGGCTTGCCAGTTCGATGAACCCGCCGTCGACGGCGACGACTGCGCCAGGAATGTCCGGGTGGGTCGCTGCAAGTTCAAGAACGACGTTTCCGCCCCAGGATTGGCCGACGACTATCGGTCGGTGGAATCCAAGTTCACTGATCAGAACGACAAGATCGTTCACGATTGTTGTGAAGTCATAGCCATCGTTGGGTTTGTCTGATTGACCGTGTCCGCGCTGATCGATCCACACGACCGGATGACCAGCCGCTGCCAGTTCCGCCGCGACTCCGTCCCACATGCGCGCGTTCGAGGCCAGACCATGAACCAGTACGAACGGTATGCCCGTCTGATCAAGACCGCTTGCCAGCACCCGTAATTCGACGCCGGGTGCAACTGTTATCCGAAGTTCTTCGGTCGTCATTTCTTGTTCCGTCCCGCATCGGCAATCGACTCACACAAGCCGATAGTCGACAACACATCGGCACTTGTTCGCGGCCACGATGTCGAGCCGCGGACCGCGTCGACAAAAGCGCCGATCATGAGCGCGTAACAGTTCGCTCCTTCGATCCGCTGCTCCTCAACACTTCCGTCAGAGCGCGTGAACACAAAGATCGAACCGTCAGTACCCGGAGTGAACGGACGATCAACCCGTAGCGATCCGGCGGTTCCGTCGATCTGCAGCGACTGATTCTCGGGGAGTTCGAATGACGTCAATACCGAGGCAGTGACTCCTGCAGAATTGCGCAGCCACGCCGAAGTGGTCAGATCAATTCCCGTATCGGCTGTAGTGATTTGCGCTTCGATCCCAAGTTGCCCAGAACCGAGAATCCGTTGCACTGGGTCGAGGCAGTAAATGCCGACATCGAGAAGAGCCCCACCACCCTGCTCGGTAAGCCAGCGGTAGTTGATTTCCGTCCCGGCCTCGGGGAGAGCGAGCGGAAAGGTGAACTGTGAAGACACGTGACGGATCTCGCCGAGATCTTCATTGTCGATCAGCGCAGCGAGCGCGATGGAAAGCGGATGGAACGGCGTCATGTACGCCTCGGCAAGCAGGACGCCTGCAGCATCGCAGGCCTGAAACATGCGGCGAGCATCACTCGAAGAGATTGCTAGCGGCTTTTCGCACAGAACGTGTTTGCCCGCCTCTGCTGCCCGTTCTACCCACTCGAGATGGTCGCCGTTGGCGAGAGCGATGTACACCGCATCGACATCGGGATCAGCAAGCACATCGGGATAGCCGATTGGTCCCGACCGCGCACCACTCGCGCCGAGCATCGCGTTCGGGTATTCGTTGATCGCCGGGATGACGGCTGCGTTCGCGATCCAGGAGTTGGCTCCGAGGATCCCGATAGTGAGTGGTTCACTCACAGGTGAGTTCCACGCCACCGTTGGCACCCGATGCATGCGCAGCTTCGAGAACGGAAACAACATCGCGTGATTCTTCCGGGGGAACCGGAACCGGTTCGCCGAGCAGAAGGTGATCGGCCAGTGCCCGATGAAACGGCCAGCCCACTCGTGCAACCGGCGGCAACACCATGTCGACAGTTCCGTAACCGGGTTCATAGCGACTCAAGCGCAGATCAGTTGCAACCTCGGCATGGTGCCATTCATGGGCAACATGTCCGCGACCATCGACAAGTTGATCGATTGTCACTGGCGCGTACTCGGCTGCAGCGGTGCCCGAGGTGCCCTGCACATAGAACTTGGGCTTGCGGATTCCGGCAACATCGCTCTGGATGAATCGCGCTTCGCGCCCGTCGTCCCATCGCATGTGCACGTCAATCTGGTCGGCATTCGTTGCGTCGCGCCAGACACGCTTGTGTGAAATCGCTCGCACGCGTTGCGGTCGGCTTCCGAAGATGCGAAGGATCCAGTCAATGTGATGTGATCCCCAGTCGTAGACCGCGCCGCCAGAGAACGTCTCGTCACTGTGCCACCAGCGGCAGGGATGTTCGAAGGATCCGACGAATGTCTCCATATTGAAGACGTCACCAAGAAGTCCCGTATCGATTGCGCGACGAAGAGCGAGGAAGTCGCCATCCCAGCGTCGGTTCTGATGAACCGTGATTGTCTTACCGACTTCGGCAGAAACGGCAAGCAACTCCTCGGCATCGGCGACGGTGAGGCACATTGGCTTCTCTACGACGACGTGCTTGCCGGCCCGCAGAAGTTCAAGAGCGATCGGTGCATGGAAGAGCGGCGGTGTGGCGACGATGACGACATCGACATCGTCAGCTTTGCTCAACGAGGCGGGATCGACGTGACCTTGCACGGTCGGAAAGTCGACCATTGCGGCCTCGCGACGTTCTTCGCTCGAATCGCAGACGCCGACGAATGCGAGTCCCTCGGTTTCGGTTGCCGCGAGACCATGGGTGTAGCCCATGCCACCAAACGGGCCGTAACCGACGATGCCGACGCCGATTGTGTTCGTCGGAGCGGAACTACCGGCCGCCAACCGATCGAGGTAGCGCCCGATCTCGGGTGCCGTTGCCAAACGTTCCGGCGCCATCGCACAGACCAGAACTCGGCCGCTGGAGGTCTGACATTCAATGATTGAGGGAACGTCGTTGAAGTGAATGCTCGTGGTAGCCACGACTGTCGCGAGCGATGGGTCGGTGACCACGAGCGTTTCGAACGCTCCGACGACTGGGGTTTCGCGTCGCAGACGGGCCGCTTCGGGCCTCGCAGCGTCCGGTCGGACGAACCACTCGCCGATCGGGAGAATTTCACCCGCTTCGAGGCCCAGACCAGCCAGTTCTTGGGCACTCAGGTTGGAAGCGAGGGTAATTCTTGCTGGAGAAGACACGGAGGGAGGTTAGTAGAAGGCGTTCTCGACCCCCCGTTCGGGATCACATGTCTGGAAACGGGTTTGAAGACGAGGTACGTCCGGATCTTCCGGCCCAGCATCCTGAACTGCAGTTATCTGGCGATTTATGTGGCGCGCTCGGAGGGACTCGAACCCCCAACCTTCTGATCCGTAGTCAGATGCTCTATCCAATTGAGCTACGAGCGCAGCGGAGAAGATTGTAGTGCTCGCCCTCGGTATGGCGAAATCCGCTGGCTGGTACCGTCACCGGCATCGCCGGGGGTCGGTGGGAGGGGCAGCAGCGCATGAAACTGGAACATCCTGAACCGTTCGCTGGTCGTTGGCAGGCGAAGTGGATGTGGAATACCCGCCC
>JBIIGP010000147.1:0-5319 GCA_044236415.1 Acidimicrobiales bacterium
CGAAGACCGAGCGGTCGCCGATCATCGACTCACTCTCAGTCGGATGAATGTCGAATTCGATAATTGGTTCAGTGAGAAGTCGATGGTTGCATCGGGTGCCATCGATGTGACGCTGGCCGATCTCCGCGAACGTGGCGTTGTCTATGACGAAGGTGGAGCCGTCTGGCTTCGCTCCACTGATTACGGCGATGACAAAGATCGCGTGCTCGTCAAGAGCGACGGCGAGTTCACCTACTTGCTTCCCGATATCGCGTATCACCGCGACAAGTTCTCTCGTGGCTACGACCTTCTCATCGATGTGTGGGGAGCCGACCATCACGGTTATGTGCCGCGCATGAAGGCAGCGATGCAGTCGCTTGGCCACGACCCTTCTGAACTCGAATGCGCCATTATTCAGTTGGTCAATCTGCTCAAAGGTGGCGAACCCGTTCGCTTCTCGAAGCGTGCAGGCGACATCGTCGAACTCTCCGAAGTACTCGACGAAGTTGGTGCCGATTCGGCCCGACTTACGTATCTGCTTCAGTCCATCGATTCGATGCAGACATTTGATTACGACGTCGTCAAGAGTCGGGCGATGGATAACCCTGTGTATTACGTGCAAATGGCGTATGCCCGCATTCAGTCCATCTTCCGCGTCGCAGCCGAGCGAAGTGTCGCAATCATGCCCTTGGCCCAGGTCGACCTTTCGCTCCTTGCCCATGAGCGCGAGCTCGATGTGCTTCGTGCGCTCTCGGAACTTCCCGACACGGTGTCAACAGCGGCAACTGATCGCGCTCCGCACCGCATCGCCACATGGGTGCGTGAACTCGCTGGCGCAGTGCACGGCTTCTACCACGACTGTTATGTGATGGGTGATGGCGTCTCTGCCGAACTTACCCAAGCCCGTTTGCATCTTGTTGAATCCGCATCGGTTGGTCTCGCAATCGGTCTCGACTTGTTGGGTGTCAGTGCACCCGACCAAATGTGAGCTTTCGATGAGCGCTCTTCCTCTCTCATTGCTTCCTGATACCGCCACGATTGGCGACAAAGGCCAACTCATCATCGGTGGCTGCGACACCCTTGAACTCGCGGAGCAGTTCGGAACTCCGCTGTTTGTTTACGACGAAGCACACCTTCGTGCGCGTTGTCGTGAAGCTGTTGCCGCTTTCGGTGTTGGCGTGAACTTTGCCACGAAGGCGTTCCTTTGTAAGGCAATGGCTCGGCTTGCTGCCGAAGAAGGATGCAATCTCGACGTTTCGACTGGCGGCGAGTATCACGTGGCTCGTGCTGCTGGCGTTCCCGCCGATCGCCTAGTTCTGCACGGAAACAACAAAAGCACTGCAGAACTTCGAACCGCGATGTCCGAAGGTATCGGCCGCATCATCATGGATTCGTTCGACGAGATCGACCGTATTGAAGCGCTCGTTGCTGAAGGCCTGCCCGTTCCTAAAGCGTTGATTCGTGTCACTCCTGGTGTCGAAGCGCACACGCATGAGTTCGTCCGAACCGGCCAAGACGATTCCAAGTTTGGATTCGGCCTTGCAAGTGGTCAGGCCGATGCTGCAGTTCTTCGAGCGGTCGCGTCTCCGGCAATCGATCTTGTTGGTCTTCACGCGCACATCGGTTCGCAGGTATTCGACGCCGGGTTCTTCGAGATGGCGATCGAGGTCATGGCGCCGTTCGTGCAGAAACATGGTTTGCCAGAGTTCTCCGTTGGTGGCGGACTCGGCGTTGCATACGTGGCGGGCGAAGAATCGGATTCGATTACCGAATGGGGTGCAGCGGTGAAGGCTGCGTGCGCAGCCGCAGGCATCGACGCGCATGTAACGGCCGAGCCCGGCCGCGCACTCGTGGCTCAAGCGGCAATCACTCTCTATTCAGTGGGAACTATCAAGGACATTCCTGGAATTCGCACCTATGTCTCTGTCGATGGCGGAATGAGCGATAACCCGCGCCCAGTTCTTTATGGCAGTGGTTACGAGGCGTTCCTGCCACGCGAAGTCGAGGCTGATCGCGATCGTGTCGTCACGGTCGTTGGAAAGCATTGTGAATCCGGCGACATTCTCGTTCGCGACGCAGTCGTGCCTTCAGACCTGGTTGTCGGAGACATTCTCGCGACGCCGGTGACTGGCGCGTATGGGCACTCCATGGGATCCAACTACAACAAGGTCACCCGACCTGCCGTTGTTTTCGTTGCCGACGGTAAAGCACGCCTTGTCGTTCGTCGCGAAACACTCGACGACCTCCTTCTCCTCGAAGTCGACTGAGACGGTTCGTGTCGACGTCTGAATTCGTCCTGATCGGACTCGCAGTTTTCTTCTCGTCCATGGTCCAAACAGTCACGGGATTTGGGTTCTCGCTGCTTGCTGTGCCGATCATGTCAATGGCGGTCCCGACCGAGTTGGCAGTTGTGATCTCGGCGACATTGAGCACGTTCACAAGCGGGGGGCAGGCTTGGACTGAACGTCACCACGGGGATCGGCCCACAATTAAGCGGCTTGTGCTGTCGGCATTTGTCGGGATGCCGCTGGGTCTTGTCATCCTCACGTTTGCGACATCTCAACAACTCAAAATCGGCCTCGCTGCAGTGATCATTGTGTTTCTGATTGTGAATCTTCGAGGTTTCAGGCTTGAGCGAGCGAGCACGCCTGTTGATCTTGCTGCGGGATTCGTTGCTGGAGTTTTGAGTACGTCGTTGTCGACCAACGGGCCGCCCCTTGTGATGGCATTGCACGCCCGACACTTCACTCCGCAAGTTTTCCGAGGCACGATTTCCGCGGTGCTTGTGTCGGTGAGTGTCGTGTCGTTGGCGCTGTTTGCAGCCACTGGACACTTCACTACCGACGTTGCGTGGTCGCTCCTCGTGGCGGGTCCGGCTTTGGTGGTGGGTTTCTTTCTTGGTCACCGCATCCGCGGCCATATTGATCCCGCCCGATTCCGTGGACTGGTCACGCTTTTGCTGGCCGTGACGGCTCTGGTGACCATCGTCAGCGTCATCGCTGCCTAGAACCCTCCCTTTCGGGAAACTCCGTCGGAGCCCATGGCGCAGCGCCGGTAGCCTTTCGGCCGTGGATGGATCTGTTGTTCGAGTCGGAGTCTTGGGTTGCGGGACGGTCGGGGCGTCTCTCGTCGCGCTCGTCGAGCGACAGAACGCGACGATTCGCGCGCGTACCGGGCTTTCGCTTGAAATCGCCAGGATCGCTGTTCGTGACCTTTCTCGGATCCGTCCAATAAGTGTCGAAAGCTCCGTCTTCACTTCCGATGCGATGGAGGTGGCCACTGACCCCGCTATCGACGTCATTGTCGAAGTCATGGGGGGAATTTCGCCCGCGCGTGAACTTCTCCTTGCCGCGCTTGCTGCAGGCAAGCCGGTGATTACCGCCAACAAGGCACTTCTCGCTGCGCACGGTTCAGAGCTGTTTGCTGCGGCCGAAGCGGCTGGAGTGGACGTACTCTTTGAAGCCGCGGTCGCTGGCGGCATCCCGTTCATTCGACCGCTGCGTGAGTCGCTGCTTGCCGAACCCGTTCTTCGCGTCATGGGCATCATGAACGGAACGACGAACTACATCCTCACTCGCATGACTGAAGCAGGCGCCGATTATTCCGAGGCGCTCGCCGAAGCGCAGGCGTTGGGTTACGCCGAAGCCGATCCAACCGCGGATGTTGAAGGGCACGATGCTGCCGCAAAGATCGCGATCGTCGCATCGATTGCCTTTGGCGCAGAAGTCACAGGTGCCGATGTTGAGTGCGAAGGCATCTCAAAGATCACCGCTGACGACATCGCTTTCGCGGCTCGTCACGGCTATTCGGTCAAACTCCTTGCGATCGCCGAGCGATTCTCGGGGTCAAACGGTGATGAACTTTCTGCGCGAGTCCACCCGTGTCTCGTGCCGAACGCGCATCCCCTTGCGGCGGTGCGCGACAGTTTCAATGCGGTCTTCGTTCAAGGCGAAGCCGTAGGCGATCTCATGTTCTACGGACGCGGTGCTGGTGGCGATCCCACGGCGTCTGCGGTTCTGGGTGACTTGGTCGACGCAGCGGTGAATCTCCAGAGTGGTGCACATGCCTCGCTCGGAACTTTTGTTCCGATGGCGTTCCGCTCCGGTGAACAACTCGAAGCATCGTGGTATCTCAGCCTTCGAGTTGATGACCGACCTGGTGTGCTCGCTGCGATCGCAGGAGTCTTTGGCGAACACGGTGTGTCGATTGACTCAATGGAACAACACTCGTTGTCCGGCCCCGACGACGCAGCCAATGAAGCTCGTATCGATCTCATCATTCATCCGGCGCCACAAAGCGATGTCCGCTCCACGCTCGACGCACTCGGTGTGCTCGATTCAGTACGAAGCATTGGTTCCACGATTCGCGTTCTCATCGAGGCTGACCGCTAATGGCTCCGATCACCTACGTCAGCACCCGAGGTGCGGCCCCCGAACTCGGCTTTGCCGATGTCCTGCTTGCCGGTTTGGCAATCGATGGCGGCTTGTACGTTCCGTCGCAATGGCCATCGCTCACCGTTGGTGCACTCGAGCGCTTCGAGTCGATGTCCTATGCCGAAATCGCCACCGAAGTTATGTGGCCATTCGTTGAAGGTTCAATCGAGCACGATGCGTTTGCCGCAATCGTTCACGATGCCTACGCAACCTTTGCAACTGATGAAGTCGTGCCGATCGTTGATCTCGGAGACAACTTCTGGCTCGCTGAGTTGTTCCATGGCCCGACGCTTGCGTTCAAAGACGTCGCGCTGCAGCTTGTCGGCCGCCTGTTCGATCACGAACTCACGCGCCGAGGCGAGAAGGTCACAGTTGTCGGTGCGACTTCTGGCGACACCGGCGGCGCCGCAATTGAAGCGCTACGTGATCGCCCGACTGCCGAAGTGTTCATCCTCCACCCTGCCGGCCGAGTTTCCGATGTGCAGCGTCGTCAGATGACCACCGTGCTTTCGCCGAATGTGCACAACATTGCTGTGCAGGGCACGTTCGACGATTGTCAGGACATGGTCAAGGCGTTGTTTGCCGACGATCAGTTCCGTGAGTCCCGCAACCTTTCTGCGGTGAACTCAATCAACTGGGCCCGAGTGATGGCGCAGATGGTTTATTACGTGACGTGTGCGGTTCGTCTTGGCGGCGGTGCAGGTCGACCAGTTGCGTTCTCAGTCCCAACGGGCAACTTCGGCAATGTGTTCGCTGGTTACGGCGCGCAACGCTTGGGTACGCCTATTTCGCAGTTCATCGTGGCGTCGAATCGCAACGACATCCTCACCCAGTTCCTCACAACCGGAACGATGACGATCGGTGAGGTTCATCCCTCACTGAGTCCAAGCATGGACTTCCTTGTGTC
>JBIIGP010000148.1:0-5310 GCA_044236415.1 Acidimicrobiales bacterium
TGTTGCGCTTTCGGCTCTCACCATGGCCGAGTACTTCCGTGACGTGCAGAACCAGGACGTGTTGTTGTTCGTCGACAACATCTTCCGTTTCGTGCAGGCCGGTTCCGAGGTATCGACCCTTCTTGGGCGCATGCCATCTGCGGTGGGTTACCAGCCCACACTCGCCGACGAAATGGGCGAGCTGCAGGAGCGCATCACCTCGACCCGTGGTCGTTCGATCACCTCGCTGCAGGCCGTGTACGTGCCCGCCGACGATTACACCGACCCGGCGCCGTTCACTACCTTCACCCATCTCGATGCCACCACCGAACTTTCACGTCAGATCGCTTCGCTCGGCATCTACCCGGCCGTGGATCCGCTGGCATCGACCTCAACGATTCTCGCTCCCGAGATCGTCGGTCAGCGCCACTACGACGTTGCTCGTCGCGTGCAGGAAGTTCTGCAGCGTTACAAGGAACTCCAGGACATCATCGCCATTCTTGGTCTCGATGAACTTTCTGAAGAAGACCGCATCACTGTTGACCGTGCCCGAAAGGTGCAGCGATTCCTGTCGCAGCCGTTCTTCGTGGCCGAGGTCTTCACCGGTATGCCGGGCATCTTCGTTCCCGTCGAAGACACCGTGGAATCGTTCGAACAGCTCGTCAACGGCGATCTCGACGATCTTCCGGAACAGGCATTCCTCAACGTCGGCGACGCCGACAGCGCTCGTGCCAAGGCACGCGAACTCGAGGCCAACGCCTGATGCCTCTGGCCGTCGAACTCGTTTCTCCTGAGCGCACGTTGTTCTCGGGCGACGCCACCATGGTGCGTGCGCGCACCGTGGGTGGTGGCGATATCGCGTTCCTCGCTGGCCATGCTCCGTTCGTCGGCGCACTGGCCGTAAGCACTGTCGAGATCACCCTCGTTGAAGGTGGCAGTGAAAAGGCTGCGGTGCATGGTGGCTTCATCGAGGTCAGCGATGACCATGTGAAGATCCTCTCCGATCTTGCCGAGATGGCCTCAACGATCGATGTTGAGCGTGCTCGCAAGGCACAGGAAAAGGCCCAGGCCGCCGCCCAGAACGGCGACGACGACGAAGCTATGGCGGCGCTTGCTCGTGCTTCGGCCCGGCTCGTGACGGTCGAAGGCTTCCACTAAGCCATTTCTGCGCAGAACAATCTGAATCGTTGACTGGGGCGCCTTCGGGCGCCTCTTTCGCGTCTACGTAGAACGCACTCGTTATAGTACGAATAGTTTTTATGTGACTTGAATACAAAATGAATCGCACTAGGGTTGCGAAATGGGTCGCGGAGGATTCGAGAGCAGCAGCATTCGCCGAATTATGGGAAGAGGGCGCCTTCGGGCGGTACTCGCCGTGGTTCTCCTCGCAAGCCTCTTGGTGGCAGTGCCAGCAGTAGTGACCCCGATTCCTCAGGCTGCCGCAGCGGATTCCCCGGGTTCGCTGGACCTCACCTTTGGCGGTGACGCAGCGGGTTGGGTGATGAGGGCGATTGCTGTCGCCCCGGACGGGAAGGTTGGTGCCGCTGATGCGGGATATTTCTCGATCTACAGCGATACCGGAGTCCGAACCAATGTCGGTGGCGCGGCGGACGGAGTTGCAACCCAAATTATTGGCTCAACGCCGTACTTCCTTGTAGGCGAATGGTCGCCGGCTCTCGTCCGGTACTCAACCGCTGGCGTAAAGGACACGACCTTTGCCACTGGCCAGACCGGAACTCACCGCGCAATCCTCGTGGTGGGAACATCAACAGCCCAGCGGATCTTTGCTGGAGCAACAAACGACTTCAAGCGCTACACGGCCAACGGCGCGTTAGAAGCAACTGTCGGAATGGGCGGTCAGGTCAATGCCCTCGCACATCAGACAATTTCTGGAACCGACTATGTCCTTGTTGGTGGCGCCTTTGGTCTGAAGAGGTACACGACGGCCAGCGCACTCGACTCTTCATTCACGGTGACGCCAGGTGGAACGGTCAATGCCATTGCGATGCAGGCCGATGGAAAGATCCTCGTCGGCGGCACATTCGGCCTCAAGCGTTACCTCGCTGACGGAACCGTCGATTCATCGTTTCCGTCAATAACCACAGCGGTGACGTCTCTAGCTGTGCAATCGAACGGCAAAATTCTCGCCGGAACATCTTCAAACATGAAGCGCTACGACACCGCAGGAGTCGCCGATTCCGCGTTCAACACTGCAGCCTCAGCGGATGGAGCATTTTCTGTATCGACGATCGCGATTGACCCGGTTGGGCGAGCGGTCATTGGTGGCCCATCGAATATTTCACCGAAACGATTTATCCGCCGGTACTTCCTTGAATACGCGGTTCCCGGCGTACCTCCTGCGCCGACCGCAGTTCCTGGCGATGGCCAGGCCACCATCACTGTTGCGGCTGGCAGTGGCACGGCGCCGACGAGTTACACAGTTACCGCAGTCGGGACGACCCCCGCGAAGACATGCACGGTCACCGGTGCTTCCGGTTCGTGTGTGATCACGGGGCTTACAAACGGAACGGCCTACACGTTTACGGCTACCGCGACGAATACTGATCCGACGGCAACGTCAGGGTCTTCATCAGCTTCCGCCGCTGTCACTCCGGTGGTGAACCCGATCTTCCTCACGGCATCAGTAAACACCGCCGGAACATATGTGACGCTGACCTATAACAAGCCACTTGCTGCAACCACAGCGCCAACCACTGCGTTCACGGTCAACTCGGGTGGCAGTACAAACGCCGTGACGTCAGTATCGGTGAGCGGATCAACGGTGATCCTTGGACTAACTCGGACAGTTGGTATCGGCCAGACCGTGACTGTTGCGTATGCAGCGCCAACTGCGGACGGGGCGACGACGAACTCGGCGATTCAAAACCTTGCCGGTGACGATGCATTTGCACTGAGTACCACGGCGATTCCAAACAACTCAGTCGCTGACGTCACCTTGCCGACCTATGTCTCCTCGGCCACAAACATCGGCGGAACAACAATCGTCCTCACCTATAGCGAGGCTCTTGCGGCGGCAACTGCTCCATCGAGTGCTTTCACGGTTCTTGTGGACGGAGCGCCGGCAACCGTCGGATCTGTTTCTGTGAGTGGAGACAAAGTCACGCTCGGCGTGAGCCCTTCAATTCTCTCGGGCCAGGTCGTCTCTGTTGCGTACGCAGCGCCAACGGCAAGTGCCTCAACGACGAACCCGGCCGTTCAGGACGTCTCTGGTCTCGACGCGGCAGCATTGGCTGCATCCTCGGTCACGAATAATTCGTTGAAGCTTGCATCCTGTCTTGCCGGGTACGGCCTTGGTGGAGTGGGCGGAACAACTCGGGCCAACGCGAGCGGTGGTGACGGCTGCGTAATCGTCGAATACGGATCGACCTCGGAGCAGTTCAGTTACATCGGCGAGCCGTATTCGTGGACTGTGCCTGCAGGTATCTCGTCAGTGAAGTTCAAGGTCTACGGCGCCGGTGGCGGTGGCATCACTACGGGTGGTGATCTTGGCGCACTCACGGCCTATGACGGCGGTCGCGGCGGTTACGCCGAAGGTACCTACACCGTTACTCCAGGACAAACGTTCAAGATCGTCGTGGGCGATGGCGGTATCGGTAACAACAACGTGAAGCCTGATGTGACCTACACGATTAATCGAAAAGCGCTCTCCAGCAATGAAGCGTTGATTGACGTGTCCGGTTCAGGAACGTTTGTTGTAGGGGCAACAGTTGTCGTTGCCGGGGTTGGCGCACCGTTTGATGGGACGCACACGATTACGAAGATCTCAGGATCCAATCGTTTCCATTTCGCGCTAACGGGTGCAGACTTGTCCTACCAAGTTGCGGTGGGAACGGCGACAGTGAAGTCGAAATGCGTCGGTTCAACATTGCCGGCAACCTACGGCGGCGGTGGCGCCTCTAGTAATCAAAATTGCGGGACGACTGGTAACGGGATCGACACGTTCGCATCCGGCGGCGGCGGCTCTTCTGTGTACACCTTTTCCTCAACGCCGAAGCCAGTGGTTTCTGCTGGTGGCGGTGGCGGCGCGGGTGCACAAGGTGCCGGTGGTGCTGGCGGCGGAAATGATGCATCGGCTCTCACCGGCGGGGCTGGAGCCAACGGCGGTGGGTCGGGAACCTCGGGCGGCAAGGGTGCCCTTCAGACGGCTGCCGGAGGAAGCAGTGGTTCTGCAAGTCCCACGATTCCTGGAGCAGGTACGGGTGGTTCGGGAGGCAACCCGGTGACATCCGGTGCCTCGGCTGCCGATGCTGTTGGCGGTAACACCACATACGGCGGCGGTGGTGGTGGCGGCGGTTACTTCGGTGGCGGCGCTGGCGGTACTGGCGGCGCTGGCGGTGGTGGTTCGAGCAAGGTTCACGCCATCGACCTCGTCGGCCCCAAATTGGCAACGGTGAATCCGGCGGTCCTTGGAACGAATGGACTCGACCTCACGTTGACGTTCGACGAGTCGCTGAGTTCCACAACCGCAGCGATTTCCAATTACAAGGTCACCGTCGATGGCAAGACCGTGACGGTTTCCAGTAGGACAGTTTCAGGAACGACGCTCAAGCTGACGCTAGCGACTCCCATCTCGAGCGATCAGACGCTCCTTGTCAGTTACACCGCGCCAAGTCCCCTTGATTCAGCGACGACCAACCTCGCGATTCAGGACACATCAGGCAACGATGCCGCCACGTTCACGAACCAGACAGTTCAGAACAATTCGTCGCTTGGCCCCGATAAGACGCCTCCGAACTTCTCGTCGATGACCATTTCTGGTTCGCAGGTGACGCTTACATTCGACGAGACACTGGCGACCTCGCCGGCGTTGAACAAGTCAGCGTTCACTGTCTTTGTGGATGAAGCGGCACGAACGCCAACGAACGCAGTAGTGAGCGGCTCAACTGTTGTCCTCACGTTCGATACGGCGATCCCCTCAACTGCCGTTGTTACGGCGGCATATGAAGCCCCCGCTGTGAACGCATCGACAGCAAACGTTGCTGTGCAGGACCTCAATGGCAACGATGCTTTGTCATTCGCCAGGACGTACTCGCCGAATTCCACTGATTGGGAATGGACAACTCCGTTCAATTCCGCAACAAACACGCCGGTCGGTGGCTGTGATGGTGCGGGAAGCATCAATCGAGCCAAGAAGAAATTGCTACCGAACGGGGTCAGTTACACGGTTGGAGTGACTGGAGATCATCTCTGCATCAATGACGTCACAGAATCGCTGAGTCAGCGCGGCGGTCAGGCGGGCGACTTCGTCGCAACAGGATTGGTCACCGAGCCGGGCCTGAAGTTGACGACGAGCAATGTGAATTGCCCAGC
>JBIIGP010000008.1:0-18902 GCA_044236415.1 Acidimicrobiales bacterium
AACGGATCGCTTTGCCTGGGCTTTGATCTGGTCGTCGAGTTGGCGAACTGCCCCCGGCTTGAACCAATCGTTCACCAGCGCCCGGTGGGCTTTGTGCTCCTCGCCGTCCATGTTGATGAGTGTGTTGACCATTGAGGGCTCTTTGGGTTCATCGAGCGAAATCCGATGAGTGGCCATGTGGGAGGCGGGGTCATTGGTGAAGATGTCGGAGTTCTTTTCGATCTCCATGACCTCGGGCTGTCCAAGTGCCACATAAAACGGAGTGCGACCTTCGAACTCGAAGTAGTGGACGGGTGCCTCGGCGCGTAGTTCGGCTGCGGTCTTGTGCCACTTCACGTCGTCGGCATAGGCCGATGCCTCAAAGAAGATCCGTCCACGATTATCGGTGGTGGGAGACATGGCGGTTCCTCGCTTTCGCACCGCGGCATTGCGGTTTCTGACGGTCTATCAGTTACTGTCAGACGCATGCGAGGCATCATTTCTTGGGGGGCCTACCTCCCATATCGACGACTGGATAAGTCACAAATTTCCGCGTTCATCGGACAAGGTGGCGGTCGCGGCACACGCGCTGTTGCGTCATTCGATGAAGACACCACCTCTATGGGCGTTGAGGCTGCTCGTCTCGCACTTCGTGGCGCTGACGTTTCAAGCGCGTCGGCTCCCGAGGTAGTCCTCTTCGGCACGGCGCTTCCTGCCTACGCCGACAAAACCAACGCCACAGCAATCCATGCGGCGTTGCGTCTGCCGGCCGAAGTTCCGGCATTCGATATGGGTGCATCGGTCGGCTCCACTGCCGGCGCTCTGCGCCTTGCCCTTTCAACCGTGGGCAATCGCCTCGTTGTCACTTCTGATATGCGCACGGGCCTTGCTGGTTCGGCCGATGAAGCCAACGGTGGCGATGCGGCTGCAGCCTTTGTGATCGGCGAAGGTGACGGCGTCGTTGCCGAGTACATCGGCGGCGCAAGCATCACCGAGGAATTCATCGACCGTTGGCGCTCACCGGGCGACATTCGCTCAAAGGTGTGGGACGACAAGTTCTCTGAACTCACCTACGTTCCAGCCGGACGTCAGGCATACAAGAACGCACTTGAAGCCGCCGGTCTGAGTGCTGACCAGATCGATATCGTTGCCGTCGCCGCTCCCACTGCTCGAATCGGCTCTGCGCTTGCATCAAAGGTCGGCGCAGCCAAGGTTGTCGACGACCTCACTGCAACCATCGGGTGCACCGGTGCTGCGCAACCTGGTCTGGTTCTGGCGAATGCACTCGAAAACGCCGAGCCCGGCCAAACCATTGCGCTCGTTGTTCTTGCCGATGGCGCCGACGTCATGATCCTGCGCACAACGCCTGCGATTGCCAAGTACACGCCAGCGCGTTCGATTGCATCGCAACTCGAGTCCGGTGCGCCGCTGGCCTACGGGCGTTTCCTTTCTTGGCGCGGCATGATCAACGTTGAACCGCCTCGTCGTCCGGAACCGGCCCGTCCTTCCGGAACCGCCGCTGCCCGCACGACCGATTGGAAGTTTGGTTTCGTCGGCAGTCGCGATTCACAAACTGGCGATGTCTTCCTTCCTCCAATGCGAGTCTCTTCCGACGGCCAGCGCACCGATCAGATGGAAGATGCACCAATGGCCGACGTGCAGGGCACGATCGCAACGTTCACTGTCGATCGCATGGCGTACTCGCCAAGCCCGCCAATCATCTTCGCTGTTGTCGATTTCGACGGTGGCGGACGTTTGCCAATCGAACTTACCGATACTGATCTTGAAGAGGTCGCCATTGGTGGCCGTGTCGAGATGACCTTCCGTCGTCTCTTCACCGCCGATGGCATCCACAACTACTTCTGGAAGGGGAAGCTGATCCGTGGCTAGTCATGGAATTCGCGACCAGGTGGCCATCGTTGGAATGGGCTGCACCAACTTTGTTGAGAACTGGGGAGCCAGCCTCGACGACATGATGATCGACGCCGCCAACGAGGCCTATGCCTCGGCCGGTGTCAATAAAGACGATGTCGATGCCTATTGGTTCGGCACGGCACAAAGTGCAATGAGCGGTATCGCTCTTGCTCGTGCTTTGCAGTTGCAAAACAAGCCGGTGACTCGTGTTGAGAACTACTGCGCAACCGGTTCTGAAGCACTTCGTCAAGCCTCGTATGCACTCGCATCGGGTGCCTACGACCTGTGCATGGTTGTCGGTGCCGAAAAGGTCAAGGACACGGGCTTCCAAGGCCTCAATGCCAATCCGATTCCTAACGACGGCACGGCACGCACGCTCACCGCCGCTGCAATGTTCTCAATGATTGTTCCCGCCTACGGCAACAAGTACGGCGTCGACGAAGACACGATGCGCGCTGCGCTCAGTCACATCGCGGTGAAGAACCATTACAACGGTGCTCGTAACTCTCGTGCGCAGTTCCGCAAAGAGATCACCGTTGAAACGGTCGAGAAGGCCCCGAAGATGGCGGGCACGCTCGGTCTCTTCGACTGCGCTGGTGTCGCCGACGGTTCGGCTGCCGCAATCGTGTGTCGTGCAGAAGATGCGCACAAGTACACCGATAAGCCGATTTATGTGAAGGCGCTTTCATTCATTGCTGGCAACGGCGGTGGACTCACCGACCCGAACTACGACTACACGACCTTCCCCGAGATCGCTGCTTGCGCAGTCGATGCCTACGCCCAGGCCGGCGTTACCAATGCTCGCGAACAGGTTGCTATGGCTGAAGTTCACGACTGCTTCACGCCCACTGAACTTCTTCTTATGGAAGATCTTCAGTTCTCGGCTCGCGGCACCGCATGGCGCGATGTACTTGACGGCGTGTTCGACCTTGACGGCGAACTTCCCGTCAACCCCGATGGCGGCCTGAAGTCCTTTGGTCACCCCACCGGTGCAAGCGGTTTGCGCATGATGTTTGAAGCGTTCCTCCAACTTCGTGGCGAAGTCCCCGAAGAGCGCAAGATCCATTCGCTGGCCGAAGGTCGCAAGTTGGCGCTTACGCACAACCTGGGTGGCTACCCGGGCGAGATGGTGAGCTTCATCTCTCTGCTCGGGGCTGAACTCGACTGAAGTATTCGTTTCTGAAAACTACGAAGGCCCGGCGCAACGCCGGGCCTTCGTCGCGTCTGAATGAAGTTGAAACGATTACAGGCGTTCGATGATCGTGACGTTGGCCTGGCCGCCGCCTTCACACATGGTCTGCAGTCCGTAGCGACCACCGGTGCGCTCCAGTTCATTGAGCATCGTGGTCATAAGGCGAACGCCGGTGGCACCGAGTGGGTGACCAAGAGCAATCGCGCCACCGTTCACGTTGACCTTGGAAAGATCGGCGTCGAGTTCCTTCTGCCATGCGAGCACAACGCTGGCGAATGCTTCGTTAATTTCGACGAGATCAATATCGGCCATGGTGAGTCCGGTCTTTTCGAGTGCACGCTTCGTTGCGGGAATCGGTGCAGTGAGCATGTAGATTGGGTCATCGGCAAGTACCGAGATGTGATGAATGCGAGCACGAGGCTTGAGGCCGTGACGCTTCACGGCCTCTTCGCCAGCGATGAGCATCGCGGCCGCGGCATCAGAAATCTGCGAAGCACACGCAGCCGTTACTCGACCACCTTCGGTGAGCGTTTGCAGCGAACGGATCTTTTCCCAGTTCGGTTCACGGGGGCCTTCATCGAAGTTGAGACCATTGAGTTCGAAGATCTCATTTTCGAAACGGCCTTCGGCCCGTGCCCGAATCGCACGCTCATGTGACTCAACGGCAAACGCTTCCATGTCGTCGCGGCTGATGTTCCACTTCTCGGCGATCATCTCTGCGCTATTGAACTGCGACACCTCGCCGGCCCCGTAACGCGCAACCCAACCCTTTGAACCGGTGAACGGATCAGTGAAGCCGAAAGGTTCGGCAACGAGCATCGCCGAGCTGATCGGAATCTGCGACATCTGCTGCACGCCGCCAGCAACAACGAGATCTTGCGTTCCACTCATGACAGCTTGTGCCGCGAAGTGCACGGCCTGCTGCGAAGAACCGCACTGGCGATCGATGGTGGTGCCGGGTACATGCTGCGGCATTCCGGCAACGAGCCATGCGGTGCGAGCAATATCGCCAGCCTGTCCACCAATGGTGTCGACACAGCCGTAGATGACATCGTCGATAAGGGCGGGGTCGACATCAACACGGTTGAACAGTTCAACGATCGGAGCGGCGCCGAGATCGGCGGGATGCACATCGGACAAACCGCCGCCACGTCGACCAACAGGGGTGCGAACGGCATCAATGATGTAGGCCTCAGCCATGGGACTCCTCGGAGTGAATTGTGATCAGAACGAATAGGCCGAGAGTATCGGCGAGAGAACGCTTGTCTCAGACCGACAGGATCGTGCAGGAACCGTGGCCGAATAGGCCTTGGTTAATGGCAAGACCGACCTTGGCGTTTTCGACCTGATGGCCATCGCTGCGTCCTTGCAGCTGCCAGGTGAGTTCGCACACCTGAGCAATGGCTTGTGCGGGAATCGCTTCGCCGAAGGATGCAAGACCACCCGAAGCGTTGACCGGCTTCGAACCGCCAAGTGCGGTGATGCCGTCGCGCACAAGTCGTGCACCTTCACCTTCGGCGCAGAAGCCGAGGTTCTCGTACCAGTCGAGTTCGAGGGCGGTGGAAAGGTCGTACACCTCTGCACACGAAACGTCCTCCGGACCAAGTCCGGCCTGTTCGTACGCGTTGTGCGCGATCGAATCTTTGAACCCAAGCGGCGGTGCTTGCACAACCGCGTTGGAGTCAGTGGCGATGTCGGGCAGTTCGAGACGAACCTGCGGGTACGTCGGCGTGGTGTTTGCCACCGCACGAATACGCACGGTGCCTTCAAGTGTTCCGAGCTTCTTCATGGCGTACTCGGGCGTGCAGATGATGACTGCCGCTGCGCCGTCAGAGGTTGCGCAAATGTCGAGAAGACGCAGGGGGTCGGAAACGATCGGCGAACCGGCAAAGTCGTCAAGCGTGAACTCTTTACGGAAACGCGCATAGGGGTTGGCCACTCCAGCCTTGGAATTCTTGACCTTCACCATGGCGAAGTCTTCGACGGTGTCGCCGAACACATCGATGCGACGGCGAGCGTTCAACGCAAAGAACGCGGGGTTGGTTGCGCCGAGAAGATGGAAGCGCTGCCAATCGGGGTCTTCCTTGCGCTCACCACCAACCGGAGCGAAGAAGCCCTTCGGCGTGGTGTCGGCGCCGATGACCATTGCGACATCGGCAAAGCCCGCAAGGATCTGCGCGCGTGCCGACTGCATGGCCTGTGCGCCCGATGCGCATGCGGCGTACGAAGAAGAAATCTGGGCGCCTGTCCAACCCATTGCCTGTGAGAACGTGGAGCCCGCAACGAAGCCGGGGTAGCCGTTACGAATGGTGTCGGCACCAGCAACGAATTCAATGTCGCGCCATGCAACATCGGCATCGGCAAGCGCGGCCTTGGCGGCAACGAGTCCGTAGTCGACGAAGTTCTTTCCCCACTTGCCCCACGGGTGCATTCCTGCACCAAGGACGACGAGATCACGTTCAGTTGCCATTACTTCGCGCCCTTTCCTGATTTCGCAGCGTGCGAACCCGCGGGAGCCGAAGGTGCCCATGTCCAGATCCAGTGGTCGACACCTTCGTCGTCGCGGTAGAGCACCTGCAGATCGACTTCGACTTCCTGACCAATAGAAAGGTCAGCGGCCATGACGCCCGTGGCGACCTGACCAAGAATGACGATGCCCTCGGCTTCAAGCTCGACTGCGGCCAGCGCGTAAGGCTCGAACGGGTCGGCAGCCACGTAAGGGGGCGGCGGGGCGTAATGGTTCTCGGTGTAGGACCACACCTTTCCTTTGCGGGAAAGGGGAGTGGGCTTGAGTTCGGTGCCGTCGCAATCGGGGCTGGGGCAGGATCCGGACCGGGGCGGGAACACAACGGTTTCGCACGCAGTGCACTTGGCGCCGATGAGGGTGTAGGGCTCGGAGGTGGTGAACCACCCCTCGACCGCAGGAATTCGTTCTGTGGTTGTCACGTTCTGCAATGTAGTGGTGCCGGGAGAGGGGGCCCGATTCCTCAGGGAAATCTCTCCCTGGTCGGACAATCTTTCAGGGTCGGCCCTACGCTTGGCTTATGGCCAGCGATGCTGCTGATTCACATCGTCCAATCGGTTCGATTCGCAGGAAACCCAAGTCAGTTGAGGGGCATGTGGTTGCCTACTCTCCCGTTTGGGGGCCCGTAGCAGTCGCTCTCGGCGTGTTCCTGACCGTTGCTGGCGTCATGCATTTCGTCAACCCAAATTTCTTCGACGCCATTGTTCCGCCGTGGCTGTGGCCGTCGGAGCGTTTCTGGACCTACGCCAGCGGTGTTGCCGAACTCATCGTCGGACCAATGCTGATCTTTCGCCGCACCCGGCGTATTGGTGCACTAGCGGCCATTGTGGTTTTGGTCGCCGTCTATCCCGCCAACCTCTACATGGTGTGGGACTGGCGCGATCGAAGCTTCGGCGAACGCACGGTGTCGTGGGCCCGCTTGCCGTTTCAGTTCGTGTTCATCTGGTTGGCTTGGATGGTGGCAAGGAGCCAAGCGGTTCATTCACCGAAGGCATAACCGCAGCGAAAGAACGGCTCAGCCAGTGAACGATGGAGCCACGGGATCTGGGGACGGCGGGACGGGCCCAGTGAGTGAAACGGCCAAGGTCTGATCCTGGCCGTTTGTCGCGGAGTACCCGACGGCCATGCACGAATAATCGGTGGCGCAAGAAACGCCGTAAAGCATGTCGTCCTCAGCGCCGACATCCGTAACGCTGAGCTCCGTCCACATCGTTCCGTTCCAGGTCAGCACAAGTGGCGATCCCACATTCGAGATGTCAACGCCCACGCCAACGGCGACACATTCAGTGCTCGACGTGCACGAAATCGACTCGAGATCGTTCTCGGCGGCGGGGTTGGGGCTCAGGAGGATTGTCCAAGCCGCGCCGTCCCATGTCATTGCCAATGTTTCGATGCCACCGGAGCCTGTTGAACCGATCGCAAAGCAGAAAGTTGGAGAGACGCAAGAAACCGAACGAAAGGAGTTGTCGTCACCGGGGTTGTTGGGGGTCGGGACGATTGCCCAACCCGCCCCGTCCCATGTCATTGCCAATGTTTGGTCAACCGCCGTGCCGTCGTTGATGAAACCGACTGCGGTGCAAAAATCTGCCGACGTACAGACGACTGATGTGAGGTAGTTGCTGTCAGAACCTTCATTAGGGCTTACGGCCACCGCCCAAGCACTGCCATTCCACGTTGTGATGAGAGTCGAATATCCCGTGCCGTCGAAGTAGGAACCGACTGCGGTGCAATTGGTCGCAGAAATGCACGAGACGGAGTCGAGAAAATTGTCGTCAGCCCCGACACTCGGTACGACGGCAGTCGTCCATGAAATGCCATCCCAAGACATGGCCAACGATTGAGCGGTGCCGGCATTTTGGCCCGAGCCGACAGCAACGCACGATGTCGCCGAAGCACAGGAAACCGAAGTAAGCAAGTTGTCGGTTGAACTGAGGCTGGGACTGGTCAGAACTGTCCAGGTGGTGCCGTCCCAGCTCATCGTCAAGGTGTCGAGAGTGGAGCCATTGTATGACGCGCCAACAGCGACGCATGAGGTTGTCGAGATACACGAGACCGATTCAAGAAAGGCGCCACTGCCGACACTCGGGCTAGGCACGACGGTGGCAGTTTCGACGTAGGCCGAAGCGCGGTCGGCGACAGCAATGAAGCCGATTGAAAGCGCAGCAACAGCGAACAATCCAATGATTTTTCTCACGAGAAGCCCTTTTCGTTCGGCCCGCCCGGGCCCTTGTGCTCTCGGGAGAATAGCAATAACGAGTTAGGTCAACAATCGGACTACTGGTGCTCGTTGCCCATAAATGACACCTTCCCGGTTCGGGTGCGTCTGGTGGGCATGGATGGTGTCGAGGAGCCAAGCGACTCCTCGACATAAAGACTGATCAGTCGGCGATCGCTTTTTGGTCGTCCTTCGACCACTGACTGAACGACATCATCCCGTAGAGCAAGAGCCCAACAAAGACGACGAGGGTGACGAGGCCACCGGCGATGAACAGCCCGATTTCGGTCATGAATCAGTCTTTCGTGCAACGAGCAGGAGCGCACCGAGGGAAAGAATCGACGGCACCCAGACTCCGACGTAGATGCCATTGAGGCGACCGAGCACGTCGTCTCCGGCGCCGAAGTAGATGACGATGCTCAGCACGAGGCTGATCATGGCTGCCGCAATGAGACAGCCCTTCAAGATGGTGTCTGGCTTCATAGCCTTTGGTCCGTTCAGTCGTCTAGGAATCATTTGGTCGAGACGAGCCAAACGAGTTGATCCAAGAAGAGAACAACTCTGTTCGGTGTTGTATTCCCGGACCGGCTGCCGAAGGAGCAGATCCGGCCCATGAATGCCTCAATGGCGGGTCGGTGTCTCTCCTATGAGCAGAAATCATTGTTCTAACGTGTTGCGATGAATTCTTCGGACGCATGGGTGGAGATGTCGGACGCGCTCGAATTCGCGGTGTCGCGAATTGAGGGCGACCCCGATCCGCTGAATGATCGCGAATTGGCCGACGGGAACCTTTATGTGATGCGCATGCTCACTGCGGTGACGCAGAGCACCACGCTCACGCTCGATCCGGATCATCCTTCGTTTCTTGCGATGCTCGATGGTGTGCGATTCGTCGGTGCTGCAGGCCCTGATATTGATTACGACGTCGCCGCAGTTCGGCCCGACTCGCTGTATTCGATTTCCGGCGAGCGCGGTGAAGCGACCTATGTCGGCATCACGGTGTATGCGGGCGCTGGTGCCGGCGGTGCGTCAGCAGTTGTTGCATCGGTCGATGTCGACGACATCATTAATGCAGACGGCACATTTGTTTGGGAGTTCAGTCATCCCGAGGCGGCGCGCGTCATTGTTCGTCAGTACTTCCACGATCGTGGTGAGCAGTCACGTGGTTCGTGGTCCATTGCGCGAGTTGATGTCGGGGTGGTTGATGCCGGGGTGGTTGAAGCAGCCACAGATGCTCGTGCGCCTCGACTCATGGGAAGCGCTGAAATGTCGGCACGTGTTGGCAACGCGGCAAAGTCGCTTCGATGGAACGCGCAGCTCAACCAGTTGTGGACACCTGAGCGACGAGAGTTCCCCAACCAGTTCGTTCGGCAGACATGCGATGACATCGTCGCTGCGATTCCGAATCCAGACGTTGTCTATTCCACTACCTGGTGGAAGATGGCAGACGATGAAGTGATCGTTGTCGACTTCGTGCCGCCCACAACCGACTATTGGGCGTTGCAGTTGTGTGATCGCTGGTATCAGTGCTTCCCCGATCGTCGAACGAACATCAACAACCGCGAGGCTGTTGTGAATGCTGACGGATCAGTTCGCATCGTGATTTCAGACGGTGATCCGGGTGTCCCGAACTGGCTCGACACAAGTGGTCACCACACTGGCGTCATGTTCTTCCGTTGGTTGCACGCAGACATTGCTGAACAGCCTGTGTGTCGAGTGGTGAAGCGATCGGAAGTTGGGTCGCTGTCGTAAAGCGTTTGATCGTTGTTATAAATTACGACGGCATCGGAGTTGCGGCGTCTGGCCTTTTGCGCATGGCCACGCGCATGACCTCGACCATCATCCACACCGCTACTGCACCCTTTGCGGTCCACAACCAGGCCCGGACAAGATTCACGATCATCAGTTCGTCATAGATCTGCTGGTCCCAGCGGTCGAGCAACACGCCGTGCGCTGGCGCCGAGAACGCCGCTGTATCGATGAGGATGAACAGCATCAGGAATGCGCTGATGATCGCTGCGATACGAAGACGCTTCGGGTGGGCGAGCAGCAGCACGAGCACGCACAGCCCTTCGACGAGCCAGGGGCCGAAAAGCACTTTGCCGATGCGGTCAACGTGCGCGTGTTCATAGGCGTCCCAAGACTCTGCGCCAACGAGAGGAAAGAGGTCGTAATGCACGACGTGCACTGTCCAGATCATGCCGACCATAAGCACCGTGACCACCAGCTGCACGAGCACGACCCAGTGCAGACGCAGTCGGTCAATGCCGGGCAGATTGGGTGACCATTCACCGCTGGGTGATGGTGTGAATCGAGGAAGAGGCATGGGCGGGACGGTAGCGACGCCCGTGTTGGCGTGACGGGTCGGGCGGGGAGTGGGGCCGGGAGTCGGGGGGAGTGGCGGCGGATGCGCCATGGGATGCAGCGGAGTGCGGTGGGAATTCGCCGGCGGATGCGCTGCGGTTGATCTGGCACGGCGTTGGCGCCGGATGTGAGCGGTTGTATTCGTGGGCGGGAATGATCCGAATGACCTATTCACGGCGACACTTCGCGCTCGTAGCATCGAACACATGTTCGAGAGTTCTAACGAGACCACAAGGGGGTGCGGCGGCGTCGCTGTTGCGTGTGAGTCAGTTGCGCCAGCGCTCGCTGGGTCGGGGTTGGCCTCGCCGGGGTTCGTCTCGTTCGATGTTTCGTTCGCTCAATTGTCGAGTGCGCTCGCCGCGATGGGCGCGTCGGGGGTTCCCGCCGATGCTCAAGTGTTGAAGAGCCTGCGGATGCAGATTGATCGTCTCTCTGCTCTCACGGCCGAAGCCGAAATTCGGTTCGATCAACACCAGCTTTGGCGCGACGAAGGAGCTGGTTCGTTGCGCGCGTGGCTCGTCGACGCGTGCGGCATGTCGCGGCGCGACGCATCACGCATGTCTCGCCGAGCCGATCGGCTCGAGTCTTGGCCCGAAGTTCTCGAGGGATGGAAGTCTGGCGAGCTGAGTGGGGCGCAAGTCGACGTTGTCGTTGCATCGGTGCCAGCTCGATTTGTCAATGAGTTTGCAGCGCAGGCTCCCGAGGTCGTGCGTGTGCTGGCGCCGCTCGATGTTGCTCAAACCGAAGTCGCGATGCGTCAGTGGGTGAGGTGCGCCGAAGCAGCAGATGGCCCGGAAGACTTTTCCGAACGGCCATCGGGCGTGTACCTCGATTCATTGCTCGACGGTCGGGTGGTGGTGCAGGGGCAACTGAATCGCACTGAAGCGGCCATTGTTGAAGCTGCGTTGCGAGTGTTCGATGTTCCCGACTCCGTTGACGAGAACGGCGAGTTCATCGGCGATCCTCGTTCGCTCGGTAAGCGCAACGCCGATGCATTAGTGGAAGTGTGCAAGTTCGCACTTTCTCATCGTGACGGTGCTGGCGAGTCTGGTCGATTCGTTCCGCACGTCTCACTTATCGTCGACATCGCCGAGTTGCGTGCATCAGCGTTACGAGGTGCGGGTGTGCGCTCGCAGGCTGGGCTTGAACGTGTTGCCGAGGCCCGTGGTTGGTCAGCGGCTGAACGGTCCTGGTTCACCGACGCACTGCATCGTCACGGCGATGCAGTGAGTGCCGACGGATCCGAACTCGACGCAACTGCGGTAGCAACGCTCACCTGCGATTCCGTAGTGCAGCGGGTTCTCATGGCCGGT
The DNA here is from genome assembly GCA_044236415.1 of Acidimicrobiales bacterium. GTDB lineage: Bacteria > Actinomycetota > Acidimicrobiia > Acidimicrobiales > Acidimicrobilacustridaceae > Acidimicrobilacustris. The sequence continues at coordinate 11,502 of JBIIGP010000008.1, forward strand.
TCGAAGGTGTTGAATCTGGGCCGAGAAGTCCGAACGGCGACTGCGGCGCAACGAAGAGCAATTGTGGCTCGCGACCGACATTGTCGAGCGCCGGGGTGTCGAACGAAACCCAAACATTGCGACGTGCATCACCTAGATCATTGGATCAACGGTGGCCGAACCGATATCGACCGAATGGTGTTGCTATGCGGCACGCATCATCGGGAGTTCCATAAACCGGGCTATCGCATGGAGCTTTCCGACCAGGCCGAGTTCGCCGTGCACTCACCCAAGGGGGGGAGTCGTTCAAGCGTGCCCGAGCGAGTCGAGGCTCAGATCTTTCCCAGTGCGTTCGGGTCTGGGTCCAGATGGGGGAGAGGACATACGTTATGAGGCATCGCCGGAACACACATCACCGAAACCTCAACTGGACCTTGGGGCGAAGCCTCAGCGACATTCAGCAACGATCGCGTCCACAGGTACCTACTGACGCGCACATGGGATGCATCGCTGCCAACCGTGAACTTCCTCATGTTGAATCCGTCGACGGCCGATGCGTTTCAACTCGACCCAACGAATCGTCGCTGCGTGGGGTTTGCGCAGGCGTGGGGGTATGGCGCACTCGTGACCACGAACATCTTTGCGTTCCGCTCAACCAATCCTGCCGGGTTGCGAACGACGAACGACGCGGTTGGTCCCGAAAACAACGAGGCAATTTTGACTGCAGCGAAGAACGCCGATCTCGTCATCGCTGCGTGGGGCACGCATGGCGAGTTGCAGGAGAGGGGCAATGCGGCGCGGGAGATGTTGACGGAAGCGGGTAGTGCGCTGCACATGCTCCGACTCACAAAAGCTGGGCATCCAGGCCACCCCCTCTATGTCGCGGGCGACACCGTGCCAACGCTCTGGGCCTGATCGGTGCAACACTCTTTCGAACCCTTCGGAGGAACCATGATGACGAAGTCCCCACTCAAACGAGCATTGATCGCACTCGTCGCGGTTGTTGCAGCCGTTTCGCTCGCTGCGGGCTGCTCGTCGTCGAATTCAAAGTCCTCCGAGGCGAAGTACTGCGAGTCGTGGCAGAACGTTGTCACCGCGTTCGATTCGCTGAATGGCATAGCAATTACAGCTAGCGGCGTGAGTGGTCTCGACACGGCTGTGGACGACATCACCGCTGCGGCCAAGGACCTTGCATCGTCCGCCGACTCGTTGCTCAAGCCCAAGGTTGAGGCGTTGCAAGATGCGCTTACGTCATTTGGCAACACTCTCAGTTCGCCCCAGCTTTCGACCGACTACGTCGACAAACTGAAGTCGGAGAGTCAGAAGGTCGACGACGCATGGAACGATCTCGTGACGACAGCAAAGACAAGTTGTCCAGACGTGCAGGCCTCGTCGGTCTGAAGCGGTCCAACCGCGATTTCGCAAGCTGATTAACGAATCGTCAACTGTCCGCCGTCGACATTGATGGCTTGTCCAGTGATCCACGAACCTTGATCGCTGCACAAAAACACGCACATGTTCGCGATGTCCTCGCCGGTGCCGTGTCGACGCATGGGAATGATGTTGCGCAGTCGTTCCCAGTTTTCGCCTCGGTCGATGTCATCAAGGCGGCTGGTGTCGACAATGCCCGGGCAAATGGCGTTGACGCGAATGCCTGATGGCCCCAGCTCGGCGGCCATGGCAGCACCGAGAGCATGGATCGCTGCTTTGCTTGCGGAATAGGCGGCGGTGCCGGGCCCCGCGATCTTTCCGCCCACGCTGGAAATGTTCACGATGCAGCCGGGCTGTTCGACCGCCAGCCAATGACGGGCAGCAGCACGACTCAAGAGAAACGTGCCGTTCAAATTCACGTCGATAACTTTGCGCCATTCAGTGGGGTCAAGGTCGACAACGTTGAATCGATCTGGCCCCCGTGCTGCGCCTGCGTTGTTCACCACGATGTCGACGCGGCCAAACTCTTCGAGCGTTCTGGTCACGAGCGCATCAACGGCGGCGTCATCGGCAATGTCGCTCACAACTGGAACACAGCGTTGCCCAAGCGCTCGGATCTCATCGGCAACCGACTCGATATCGCGCCAACCGGCGGCTTGTTCATCGGCGGGGTAGTCGGCCGGAGCGCGGCCCGTGCCCGTAATGACAACATCGCATCCAGCGCGAGCCAGTTCGACTGCAATTGGCCGGCCAATGGAACGCATGCGTCCGGCACCCGTCACGATGGCAACGTTGCCGGCGAGTCCGGTGAGTTCAGATGTCATGGACTGACGGTAGCGGGGGCCGGCCGCGCGTGTCTGAGCTATCGGCTTGGCCAGTATTGTCACACCATGTCTTCCCGTAGCCGGAATTTTCTCATCATCGCTCTGTGCGGCGTCATCCCAATCGTCATTGCGATGCAGCTGCCGAGCGACATGTGGGCGGAAATCGGCGATCTGCCTGCTCACCCATTAGTTGTGCACTTTGCTGTCGTCATGCTTCCGGTGGTCGCGCTCTGGACGTTGTTCTCCATAGCCAAACCCGCCGTGCTCGAAAAGACATTTCCGTATTTGTTCGCACTGAGTGTGGTCTCGACGTTGTCAGTCATCGCGGCGAAGTCATCGGGCATTTCCCTTTCGGCTGCTGTTGGCCTGCCTGATGCCCACGCTGAAGCCGGAGATCGCCTGGTCTCGGTAGCGATTGCTTTGAGCGCATCGATCCTGCTGCTCGCTGGCATCTCAAAGTTCTGGCCCAAGCGCGCTGCAGTCATAGGCATCAGCGTTGTGGCGGTGTTGGTAGCGGTTGTTGTTCTCCCCATGACGTACATCACCGGCCACAGTGGCGCCGAGGCCACATGGAAAGACGCCTATGCCCAAGCGAAAGAGCCCATCAGCGATGGTGTCTCCAGGGTGACGATGGCTGAGGTTCAGAAACGCTCGAGTCGCGAAGATTGTTGGAGCGTGGTCGATGGCAATGTCTACGACCTCACGTCATTCATTCAGCGTCATCCGGCTGGTGCAAACGACATTGCCGAAATGTGCGGCAAGGATGCCTCCGAGAATTTCCTTGGGCAGCACGAAGGCCAAGGAGAACCCGAGATGTGGCTGGGCACACTGAAAGTCGGAGTTCTCAGTAACTAGCGAACAACTGGCGTCACACGAACGCCGCTCTTGAAGAACGCCTGACCTTCGGCAATGGCCTCGGGACGGTTGCCGATCTCAACGAGATGATTCGCGGTGGCGATGGCTTGCGTGCGCGGCATGTTGCGTCGGGCCCACAGGGCGCGCATTGTTCCTTGCACAGCGATCTGCGGAAGTGAAGCGAGCTTCGAGGCAATTTCCATTGTGTGATCGAGCAGTTGATCGCCAGGAACGACTTCGCTCACCATTCCCCAGCCGTGAGCGGTCTGAGCGGAGATTCGCTCGTAGTTGCCCATGAGCGACATGCGCACGAGCTCGCCCCACGGCATTTGGTCGAACATGAACATGGGCTCGAAACACGCGGCCATGCCATAGGTGGTGTGCGGATCGAAGAAGGTTGCGTGTTCGGCGGCGATGATGAATTCGCTTTCGCCAAGTGCGTAGAACGCGCCGCCGCCGCACATTCCGTTCACTGCAGTGATGACGGGCTTCCACAGATCGGCCTGCTTGGGGCCGAGCTTGAGCATCGGGTCGTCCATCATGAACGGTGAATCGGGTTGACGGTTGTCCATCGCAAAGTCACGGTCGATGCCCGTGCAGAACGCTTTGTCGCCGGCGCCGGTGAGAACAACAACCTTCACGGTGTCGTCGTAACGAATTTCCTTGTAGAGGTGCTCGAGTTCAGTGACGAGCGCAAGGTCACAGGAGTTGTACTTATCGGGCCGGTTCAGCGTGATGACACCGACACCGTCGGTGACGTCGAACAGCACTGCGGTGAGACCTTCTGAAAGCGGGTGGGAAGCCATGGGGGGCAACCTACCAATGCTTAGGGCGTGGCTTGAGATCTCAGCCCGTGAACTTGGGAAGCAGGACTGCTTCCTGAACCTCGTAGGCACCGATATCGATGATGTCCACGACTCGGGGCAGGCCGCGCTGGTCGGTTGCGGGCGGGGGAGTGAAGCCAGGCCAGCCCGCGTTCCACGCCGCGCTGCCGATCGACAGGGGCACGACCGAGACGGTGTTGTTCACGCTCTCGAGCGGAAGCAGTCCGGGGTCAACGCCGAACTGGGTGCCGTAACCGGGGAAGACCGCCGCATTTGGCCGCTCGATGAGTGAGAACAACGAGAACGCTGGGGCGGCGACATCCTCACCACCGTTGTCGGCGGCCAAAACGTGTGTGAGCACAAGTTCAACCAGTCTTGGAGCGGGGGCTTGGGGTGAGAGTGAGCTCGCGCAAACGGAGATTGACGATGCGGTTGCTACCGAGCCACATCCGGTGTCGCCCGTGGCGGCAAAGATTCCCTCCGCGGAATTACCACTGATTGTGGTGTTCGAAATGTTGACGTTCGAATCGTACGGCAAACTGGCCATTGGTTGAATTCCGGCTGTGGACACTGGGGTAAACCAAGATCCGGAGCCGAGAGTTATGCCGGTGCCGGTGTTATCGGAAATGGTCGAGTTGGAAATTGCTGCGGACCCGAGCAGCAAGACGCCTCCAATCGAGGAGTAGAGAGTGGATGGGTCACGAGGGGCGGTGGCGACGTTGCCCGTCACGGTGATCCGATCAAGGGAAGAGGCGAATTCCTCCTCGAATCCAACGATGAACGCGCCGCCAACAATGGCTGACGTGTTGTCGGAAATTCGAGTGTTGGTGACGCTGGCCGTGCCGCCATAGGAGCCGAAATAGGCGCCCCCAACGGTTCCCTCCGGTGCCTGGTTTCCTGAAACGACCGAGTCAGAGACCGCAACGTTCTTTCCTGCTGCAACAAGGCCGCCACCTATGTCGGTGGCGGTGTTGTTTGAAACGGTGAGCGAGTTGAGGGCGAGCGACTCTGTTGCGACCGCAAAAATCCCTGCCCCGGCACTGGCCTGATTTTCGCTAAACGTTGAATTTGTGATGGTGATGTTGTCGGCGGTAATCCATGCTCCGCCGCCTCCGGTTGGTACATCGTCTGGTCCGCTGCCGGACGTGCCCTCTGCGACATTGTTTGTCATCACCGAGTTTGTAATGACGACATCGCCCGTTCCTGGCGCATTGTTGACTCCGAGACCACCGCCGAACGCGTCAGCCGAAGTCGGTCTCGCCCGATTGTTCGTGAGCGTGACGTCGTCAAGAGTCAAAGCGGTATCGGTAACGGAAATAGCGCCGCCGACTGATTCGCCGGTATTTCTTGTATCGCTGCCGTCAATTGTGAGGCCACTAATTGTGACGCCGCCGCTTCCAGCAGTTGCGATCGTGAACGCGTGATACAGCTCGTTGCCAGCAATCGTGAGTGCCTCTGAACCTGGCCCACGAATGGTGAGGCTGTCGGTGATGTCGGGAAGATCATTGATGAGGTTGATCATCCCCGTTACGCCTGGAGCGAATTCGATGGTGTCGGCGCCGGCTGCAGCGTTGGCATCGATGATCGCTTGGGAAAGCGAGCCGATTCCGGTGTTATTCGTGTTGGCAACGGTGAAGGTTGCTGCTCCGGCGGGGGATGCGAGGAGCACGGCGCCGAGCACTCCGGCACCGCCGCCAAGAGCCAGCATCGAGCCACTTGTCAGGAGTGCAGTTGCCGACCGGGGGGTGAATCGGGGGCGAAGAACGATTTGAGCCATAGCCAAAGGTACCTGACCCACGGTTCTGACACTCCGTCAGATAGTTGGGAGCGGGAATCGCTAGTGTCATCCCCTATGCGAGCAGATGAGAACTGGGGAACTATCGGCCGGCTGATACTGGCGTCGGGGGATCGATTCCCGAATGTTGAGGCATTGGTCGATGGCGAACTCCGGCTGACCTTCCCTGAACTGCGTGATCGCATCATCGATTCGGCCCGGGCCCATATTGCCGCTGGGGTCGAGAAGGGCGACAAGGTCGCTATCTGGGCGCCGAATATTGCCGAGTGGGTCATCTCAGGCCTTGGCGCCGTGATGGCTGGTGCCGTGTTGGTGCCGTTGAACACCAGATATAAGGGAATGGAAGCCGCCGACATCATTCGTCGTTCGGGCGCCAAAGTCCTGCTGTGTGTCAACGGTTTCCTCGGGAACGACTACGTCGGCATGCTGGCGGGCACGGGCATTGAAGAGAACTGTCGCATCGTCGTCATCAAGGGCGATGCTCCCGAAGACACGACCTCGTGGCAGGACTATCTCAATGCGGGCGCCGGGGTGCCCGTTGAATCGGTTGATGCTCGTGTGAACGAAACCAGCCCCGATGATCTGTGCGATCTCGTGTTCACCTCGGGAACCACGGGTAAGCCCAAGGGCGTCATGGTGACGCATGCACAAACACTTCGCGTGTTTGAAGTGTGGGCCGATGTCGTTGGCCTTGCCGAAGGCGACCGCTACCTCATCGTGAATCCGTTCTTCCACACCTTTGGTTACAAGTCCGGCATCATCGCCAGCTTCCTCAAGGGCGCAACGATGATTCCCGAGCCCGTGTTCGATGTGCAGAAGGTGTTGGCTCGCATTGCTGCCGAAAAGGTCTCGATGTTGCCTGGGCCACCCACATTGTTCCTTTCGATTCTCAACGACCCGAACCGCGATTCGTTTGATCTTTCTTCACTTCGTGTTGCCGTTACTGGTGCCGCAGCAATTCCAGTGTCGATGATCGAACGAATGCGTGACGAACTCACGTTTAAGAACATCATCACTGCCTACGGCCTCACGGAAGCGACCGGCACAGTCACCATGTGTCGTCCCGAAGACGATCCGGAAACGATTGCGCTTACGTCGGGTCGTGCCATTCCCGACACCGAAGTTCGAATTGTCGACGAAAACAACAACGAACTTCCGCGCGGCGAAGCCGGTGAAATCGTTTGCCGTGGCTACAACGTGATGCTCGGTTATCTCGATAATCCGGAAGCCACTGCTGAAACGATTGATGCTGATGGTTGGTTGCATACCGGCGATGTCGGAATCATGGATGACCGTGGCTATGTGCGCATTACTGATCGCACCAAGGACATGTTCATCGTCGGTGGCTTCAACGCCTATCCGGCTGAGATCGAGAACCTGCTCATGACCTATGAAGGAATTGCCCAGGTTGCGGTTGTTGGTGTGCCCGACGAGCGAATGGGCGAAGTTGGAATGGCATTTGTGGTTCCCCGAGACGGCGTCACGATCGACGTTGCTGCACTAAGCACGTGGGCCCGCGAAGCGATGGCGAACTTCAAGGTTCCCCGCCACTTCCGGATCGTTGACGTGCTGCCCACGAACGCCAGCGGCAAAGTTGTGAAAGTAGAACTTCGCGAAATGGGTCGCGCCGAAATGGCAAAGCTCGAGTCGGGTAACGGAGCCTGAAGCCCGTGCCGCTGCCCGCTGCTCCCTT